>JAJDCM010000323.1 GCA_029260825.1 Planctomycetota bacterium
CTGATGCAATGGGCTTCATCCACGGCCATCCGGGAAATGTCGAGCTTTGGAATCGCATCGGCGAAGGCTTCGCTTCGGAATCGCTCCGGAGTAATGAATAGCAGATCATACTTGCCCTCCACCGCCTCGGAAAGTCGGCTCACTCGCTCTTTTGACTCGAGGGAAGAGTTGATGAAGCTTGCTCGAATTCCTTTTTTTCTCAGGCCGTCAACCTGGTCTTTCATGAGAGCGATGAGGGGGCTGATCACCAGCGTGAGACCCGGAAGAATCAAGGAAGGGAGCTGATAGACGAGCGACTTGCCACCTCCGGTCGGCATCACAAGGAGGATGTCTTTTCCCGCAAGAACGGCCTCGATCGCCTCTTCCTGAGGGCCCTGGAATGCCTCGTGCCCGAAGGACTCCCGCAAGACTTCCTGCGGAGTCCTGGGTGTCATGAAAGGTTGCCCCACAGAAGAGTGAGATCGAGTCCTCCGTGGTGAATGCGGTGACTGTTCGTGGGAAAGGGGAGCTTCACGGGAGACTTGTTCCCGGGAACCAGAAGAGCGAACTTCCAGCCTCCAAAAGATCGATGGAGATGGGTTCCGATGTTCTTGAGGAGCTGAATCGCTTCCGTCTTTGAGCCGAGCCGTTTTCCATAGGGAGGGTTGAGCACCACGATCCCGGGTTCGATGTCCGGAGGAGGAAGCACGTCGAACATCGAGGCCTGTTTGACGATGATGATCTTGTCAAAGCCAAAGGCTGTCGTGGCTCCCCGGAAGAGTCGGCAGGTGTGTTCGTCTTGATCCGAGGAGTAGATTCTCGGGGACTCGATTTTTACGAACTCTTTTTCTGCCTCCCGGCGGATGGCGCGCCAGCGCGTCTCTCGAAACGAAGGCCAGCCTTGAAAGGCAAAATCCCGGAACCACCCGGCGGGAATCTTGTGGGCGATCATGGCGGCTTCCAGGGCAAACGTGCCGGATCCGCAGAGGGGATCAACGATGTTTTCTTTGCCGGTGTAGCCGACCAGGTTCAGGATGGTGGAAGCCAGGGTTTCTCGAAGCGGAGCGGGCCCAACTTGTGTCTTGAGGCCTCTCTTGTGAAGGGGGTTCCCACTGCAATCAATCGAGAAGGTGAACTCATCGTTGTCGGCCCGAACGTAGAGAGTCTGCGGGGTCGGTTTTGGGCCTCGTCCGGGGGTTGGAGGTCCGAGCTTCCTGCGAACAACTCGATCGAGGCGCTCCTCGATGGCTCCTGTATGGTAGAGGCGAGATTGACTTGCCGCCACCTTGAATTCGGGTGCTTCTCCCGCCTTGATGTAGTGTTCCCAGGGGATCTTGTCTGCCCTCTTCTCGAGCTCGGCGAAATTGCTGGCTCGCAGACGGCCGATTCGCATGAGAATCCGGCCTGCAGTTCGAAGGTGCAAATTGGCGAGAAAGCCCTCGTGAAGCCGTGCGACGAAGGTCACGCCCCCTTTCAGGGTCTCGGCCTCACATCCTTCCGGGAGGAGTTGTTCGAGTTCGTTCTTGCAGATCTTCTCGGAGCCAGGCGGGGTCGACGCGAAAAAGCGCTGCGGCTTTCCGATGAGATGCCGTTTGACCCGTTTCTCCAGTGCCGTCTGTTTTGTCATGTTCGTCTCTTGTCAGCGAATATCCCTGGTTTGCTTGGCTGCTAGCTTGGCTATTTCTCGCCCCCGGTCAAGAACAGGATCTCATAGATCGGCCCACGGGTCACGGCGTTATGGGCTCGGGCTCCAGGAACTGGGCTCCCGCTTCCTGAGGGGTTTAAGATAGGATGATCGCTGATCCGGGAGAAAACTCATGGCCAAGACCGTTGTCGTTCGTCACTGCAAAGAGCGGCTGAGAAAATGCACCCTTCGAGGCGTGGAGGACCATCCTGCCCTTTCCCTGTTCACATTCCGGGATAACGAGGTCCTGGTCTCCCGGGAACGACCTCTCCCCGATCTGGACGGATTCGTCTTTTTGACCCTGGGTGCCCCGTCTCTTACAAAGAACGATGATCCCCGGGGCCTCCTGGTGCTGGACGGCACGTGGCGACTGACGAAGCACATGGAGCGGTGCATTCTCCCGCGTCTTGCTCCTGTTTCTCCTCTTGTTCCCAGGTCGATGCCCTCGAAGATGAAGACTGCCTATCCACGGAACCAGACCGAGTGTCCGGACCCGGTCCGAGGATTGGCCACGATCGAGGCCATTTACGCCGCCCATCTTCTGCTCGGCTGGGACACCGAAGGACTCCTTGATCACTACTTCTTTGCCCGGGCTTTTCTCGATCTGAATTCCGACCTTTTTTGACCTGCAAGGTCAAGGCAGATGATTTGTTTCTGGATTCGTGACGCCATCACGACCATGATTCATGAAGATCAAGAACCAGATTGTTCCAGGTCGACCTACGTGAATCAGGCAGGCTTGAGAAGGAAGGACGTGAAATGAAGAGCCGAACTCGGTGTTGCTCGACTCGACAATTGATCTTTTGCATCGGATCTCTCTTTGGGGCGATCCTCCTGATTTCTCTCACTTCCATTGCGATTGCCGAGGGACTCTCTTTTGGCCCCATCGCCTGGATTCGCGGAGCCAAGGATCAACCGTGGCCCAAGGTGGACCGGATGGAACTCTCCCTTGATTTACGAAATCCCCCCCATTTCACGGCAAAGGGAGTTCTGAGTCTTTCTGGAATCGAAGACGAGCGCTTTACTCTTCTTCTCAATCGATCTCTCGAAGTCGAGGTCGCTACCGTTGATGGAGCCCCGGTCGAGGTGACCCATGGTCCCCGGCTCAGGTCCTCCTATCATCGAGAGGGCCGGGTGGTGAGCTTTGGGCTTTCCGAAAAACCAAGGGGAGGAGCGATTCGCCTCGAGCTGACCTGGAGCGGGGACGGGGAGGACGGAACCGGCACTCGGGATTGGCGAGGCATCCTGCTTCTTTCGCCAGACGAGTTCCGGATGTCGGAGCAGACCGTCTTTTACCCCCAATCGGTGATCGACGAATCCGGTCCGGGAGTCGTCAGGGCACCCGGGGTCGTGCGAGTCCTGGCCCCGTCTGCCCTCGAGGTGTTTGTCCCCGGAAAGGGAGAAGGACCCGTCGGAAAGGGAGGTGATGCTCGGGAGTGGACATTTGAGATGATCCACCCTTCTGTGTTGAGTGTGATGGGGGGGCATTTTGTTCGAAAGGAGATGGGGCTACCCGGCGCTCATCTCGTCAGCTTGTTGCGAAAGGAGCATGCAAACCTTGCCGAAGAGATGTTGTCGGGAGCCCGGTCGGCCCTGGAGTTCTACGAATCTCTCTATGGCTCGATTGAGCATGGTGTCCTGGGGATCGTTGAGATGGATTGTCTCGGTAGTCACAGCTACAACTGGACTTCACAGGGGGTCATCGTTTTTGATCGAGGCGCCTTGCACAATGGAGTTCCCACGGACACGATCGGCCACGAAGTTGCTCACCTCTGGTGGGGGCAGGAAGTTTCGGCTTCGGGGGACGGAGAGCGTTTCTTGACCGAGAGTCTGGCGGAGTACTCATCCTGGCGTTTCGTGGAGTCGAAGCTCGGGGAAAGTCACGCTCGGGATATGGCGCGAGATGCTCGGCGCAGCTACATGGATGCTGTTCACAAGTCAAACAAGGATCCGGCCCTTTCCGTGGTCACGTTCTCCACGAAGAATTACCAGACCTTGGCGTACAAGAAGGGGCCTTTGTTCCTCCGCTATCTGGAATTCCAGATGGGCAGGGAGGCAATCGACCGAGGGATTCGAACCTACTTTGACCGACATCGTCGGAGTCAGGCAACTCTGGATGACTTTGTTTCCTGTCTCGATGGCGGGGCGCAGCCAGTCAATGCCAAGTCGTTGCTTTTTGAGGACGGTCACGGGCATTTTGAAATTCATGGGTATGACTACGATGGGTCAGAAGGAATTGCCCGGGGAAGAGTCGTGGCCAGGGAATGTCCTTCCGGGATTGCCGGCTTGATCGTTTCCTCGGTCGATCTTCTCTTGCGCTCGAAGTCGGATTCCTTGGCGGAGAAGGTGTTTTTGCAGGGAGGCGAGGGAGCTTTTCATATCGCTACTTCTTCAGAGCCGGAGCTCGTCGTCCTTGATCCCGACGTTTTCTTGCCGATTCTTGAGCCTCGACCGATTTCTCAGGGAGGCGCCAGGCTTGTTCGGACGGATCCACCCAACGGATCCAAGGGAGTGCCTGCGGGGAGTACCCGGGTAGTGCTTGAGTTTGACCGCCCTTTGGCACCTCCGAATCGGCTCACAGGGCGGGAGCTTGGAAAGGCGATCTTCGACGCATCGCGCACCACCGGCTGCTCTTCGTTGAAGATCCGCTCGGTTCATCTGGAGGAGGAAAACCGAGTCGTGGGTCATGAGACATCGCTACAACACCCGGGCGAAAAGTACCACATTCCCGCCCAGGTAGTGTTAAAGGTTGACGTTTGCATCACCGTAGATG
>JAJDCM010000324.1 GCA_029260825.1 Planctomycetota bacterium
TGCAATTTTCGTCAAGATCTGCCCCGAAAACCAGGATTTCCTTGCCCGCTACAAGCGACGTGAGCTCCCCCTCCCGGAGAGCGGTTTGACCTATTACCTCTATGGTCGAGATGCCATGGTCGCGAACGACCAGGAGCAGTCAATCAAGGACTTCCGCCGGGCGGCCGAGCTCGAGCCTGACCGGGAAGAGTTGCAACGATCCTACGTCCTGAGCCTCGCCCAGGGCGAGTTCTATGAGGAGGCCATCCTGGTTTGTGAGCAATCGATCGCCCGCTTTCCTGAAAGCATGGATCTTCAGGTCGAGAAGGGCAGGCTTCTCGCCCTGATCGGGAAGAATCTGGAAGCGTACGCCCAGCTCAAGAAGGTCTTTCTTTCGGCCCCAGAAAAGCTAACGGCGGTGGACTTGATGCTCCAGACCAACCCGCAAGAAGGAGCTCGATTCATTGAAAGCACTTATCAAAAGAACCGCAACAACATGAAGGTCGTCATGGCCATGGGCCGAGTCCTGGAACTAGCCGGACAACTGGCCGAGTCCGAGCGACTTTACTTTGAAGTGGTCAAAGAGTCCCAGTTCAACGACCGAGCTCTGGCAAACTACTGTGGCCGACGGCTTCAAGGCGTACAACGGAAAATCAAGGCCAAACAGGCAAAACCCTAGTGGGGATGATTCGGGCTAGCCAGGCTCCATGTCAATTCCCTTCTTCGGGGATATCGGGAGCCTTCGTTTCGGTCGGGGTGTCCGCCGGCTTTTCCTTGGCTGCGTCGGCCTGAGCCTGAGGTCTCGGGTCCATGAATTCTGCTGGATCCCAGTAAACGGACGGCTTGAATTCGCGCAATCGGTAGATCTGGGTCAACTCCTTGTTGACTCGATATTCGACCCTGTAAGGAACCAGGAAGCCGTCGGTGTCTCGGTAGTCCAGGTAACGAATCTCGGTGATCTTCGTGTCGATCTCTTTTCCCTCTTCATCCACAAACGTAAAGATCTTCTCCTTGCGAGACAACTTGCCTGAAGAATCAAAAACGAACTTGAGGGTGAAAGGAATCCATCGGTCGGCAGAGAGTTCTTCTCCATCAACGATGATCGCCTCTGCCTCGATGGTCTCGAACTTTTCGTAGCGCGTCGTCAGGCGCAACGTTGCCCCGAGTTCCGTGTCGGCAGACGGTCCGGTCACGTACCTTTGCAGTCGAAAGACATCCGTAGCATCGATCTCATACGCATACATCTCGGAAAAAAGCTGGTCATTTGGAACCAGGATGTCGCCGTATTGGACCCTTCCTGAGGCATCCGAAACCTGCTTCCAGCCTTTATCGCTGAAGCGAGAGGCCACGGTGGTCATCGTGATTCCCGCGCCCTTGTACTCGGACCGCACCAGGCTCCCTTGCTGCTTGATCGAGAGATGATGTTGACGAGCCGTTCCCTGGCCGTAGTCGTCGATCTCATAACGCACAAAGAACGTCGCGGTACGGGCAAAAAGGTCCATACCACCGTGGCGCTCCTGCGCCTTCTCGATGAGATTCGTGAGCTTTCGGGCCTCACCTCCACAGGATGCGAGTCCGAGCAGGAGGAAAGATGATAGAAAAAGCCCGGCTACCGTCGAAACGAAGCCCTTTGGCTGATCATGGTCCACGATAAGAATCCTCTTAAGTCCGTGACGAAAAACGTCCAAGTATAATGGAGATGTCCAATCGATCAATGCGGCAACGCCCCTTCCTCTTGTTTTGTGAGACTTTGGAGTAATGTTTTCGCCAAAACGTGGCCCGGATTTGCTTCCAGAAGCTCATTGAGCTCTGAAACAGCCTCTTTCGCCCTTCCCGCCCGGGAAAGTGCCCAGCCCAATCCATACCAGGCCTCAAGGGTAAACTCCGGTTTTCCCTTCACCTTCTTGAGGGTCTCGGCGGCTTCTCCGAATCGCTCCAGCTCGATCAGCGCAGAAGAAAGAAAAATGCGACCTTGATGGAGACCGGGGTTGATCTCAAGCGCTCTCTGATAATCCTCCACTGCTTCTTCGTATTCCATCGCCCAAGCCCTCCGAATTCCACGGTTGAGGTACCCAGTACCCCGGCTCTCCTGCACTCCCTGAACAAAGGGCACGTTCACCAGGAGGATCATTCCAAGGAGTAGGCAAGCGACCCCTCCAAGATAACGAGATCGTGTTCGAAACTCGAGCTCCAGCACGTGGTGCAAAAAGCCGGCCGCAGAGACGAGAAGAATAGGCATGACTACAAATCGATAACGGGAGAAAAAATAGAAGAGGCCAACAGATGCCATGGACATCAAGAATATCCATACCAAAGTCCGAAGCCGCGGCTGGCTGCGAAAGAGGAGCAACAATCCAGCCAAAGCAAGAGGAGTCAACACTGCATAGCGAATCGGGTTCCAGGCCAGCGCAGGGGAAAGGTCTCGGTAGTAATCAATATCGACCGTGTCCGCCCCCTCGGACGCCAGAAAGAGATAGATCTTCTTCAGAAAAAGGACTCCCGCCCGACCTGGATTCTCCAGGATAAAATCAAAGCCCTTTTTCTGCCAGTACTGACTCACTTCCGTGGGAGTGAGTTTTCTGCCGAGCGCCTCCTCTGCCAGCTCCCGGGCATCCAACCGTTCGTAAATCGGCATCTCACGATCCGGCCGAAGAGGGACATAGAAGCCCGTAGCTCGCGGATTGTTGCCCATATAGAAATTAGGCCCGGCCTGAGCGGTGGTCAGAATAAGCTCTCCGGAAACGAACAGGTTATGGGCAACTCCGGGGAGAAACGCCAGGAGCAGGCCAACACCCAGGGCGCACAGACCCCGAACGGCAAACTTGAGATCGTGATGATAAGCGCCAAAGAGAGAGAGCCCCACCACCGGCACAAAAAGGAGAGCGTTGCCACGATTCAAACAGAGACAGCCCAGCACAAGTCCACAGAAGAAGGCACGTTTTCCCAGCCCCTGCTTCAACCCGAAGAGGCGAACCAGCATGAGAAGAAAAAGGGTCATGAAGAACGCAACAAAAACCTCTTTGAGAAGCTGGCCTTCGTAGAAAAGATACTCGCTCGAGAGCGCCGCAAGCAGTCCCGCAAAGAGACCGGCCCGGCGTCCGAACAGAAGGGAGGCAAGCTGTACCGTGAGTAAGACGGTCAAAATGCCGATACAGGCCTGCACCAGTAATACGGCGAAATAGCTCCTGCCTACCAGGGAATACAAGAGGCCGAGAAAGTAGGGATAAAACGGGTCTTGATAGAAAACCTCGGACCCGATCCACTCTCCCCCTGCAATCCGAAAACCCCACTCGTCGTAGCTGAGCGCATCTCCCATGGGACGATCCCGCCCCACTTCCGGAACGGAAAAGAAGAGGTGAAAGACCCGCATCGAAACGGCGACCAAAAAGACGACGACAAAGTGACCCGACCTTTGCAAGAACCCGGAGCCCGAGGGCATCTCATCGCCATGCATCTCTTCGGTCATTTGGATCCAGTTGACTCGAGTCCAGAAGAAACAAGATCTTCGATCCGGTAAAGGAGGATCGAAGCCCCCGCTCGAGCGTCGGGCTTTCGGTCACGCAGCCACTCGAACGCATTTGAAGGAACCTGGACCAGCTGGGACATGTCTTTGCTCAAGACCCGGTAAGGGTAGCCATATACATAATTGGCGCTGACGGCGAGCCATCCGGATGCCACATCGGGAGGCTTGAAATAAGGCGCGGGCTCCCACTCAATCCCATAAAGATCCGGCGCAACGTGGCCAAAGTAAGCAAGAAAGACAGACGCGACATTTTCTTCATCCAGGAACCTCTTCAGCTCGGGCAGATCCTGGCCCCAGTCGAGATTCGAGTCAAGGAGATACAGAGGAGCGCGCTGCCTCCCCCCCACCAGCTCATTGACCGACGAGAGGTAATGGGGAAAGACCAGCAAAGACGCGAGTAAGTTCCAAGAAACAAGAATGATGGCAGCAAAAAACCCGCAGTGACCCTTCTCAAGATCTCGCAGCCAGCGTCCGGCGAACACGAGTAAAAACGGAAGAAGGGGAAGGACGTATCGAACCCCATAATTGACCTTCGAGAAAAAGGCCATCATGATTCCGATGAGAAGAAGCGGAATCCAGAGCATCAGCTCGAACAACCCGAGCCTCTTTCGCCAGAAAGAAAAGAAGCACGAAAGACACCCGGCAAGAATCGCCAGAATCAGCGCAAGGGGAAGCTTCAAGAAGAGGGACACCGGGAAAAAAAGACGGAACCCGGAATTCGACCACTGCCCGAGGAGGTAGCCTGGAAACTCGCTCTGCTCCAGATCAAGCTTGAGCCGATCAAACCCGTCGAGGAAGGCAAAGGGGAGAGGCAGCGGAAGGTCAGAAAATCCGGCAGAAGAAATGCCCTTGAGAAAGCCGCTCTTTGCCGGCAGCTCGGAGAGGGAGCATGGAAATCCAGTTCCGAGATAGCCAAGGTTCAAGACCACCAGGGAGAGAAGGAAGATGGCCCCCGAGGTCGCGCAGAGTCCCGTCCGGGAAAAAGAAGCACTTCCGTCACTCCGCTCCCGTTTCCAAAAAACCGTGAGCCGCAGGAGTAGCATCACCGGAAATGCAAGGAGAAGCAGAATCGCGGTGTATTTGGTGAGGAGTGCAAGCCCCAAAAGTCCCCCCGAGAAAAGGACTGTCCGGCGACCGGGTCGACAAAGATGGAACGCAAACGCAATGGACGCGGCAAACATGAAAAACGTTGCGGTCGTGTCAACCGTCCCCAGGGACGAATGGCCGAGGAGGTTGGGCTCAACCGAAAAAAGAGCCAGAACGAAGAGAGCTGGAGCATCTCCATGGAGCCTTCGAGTGATCCAAAACACGAGCCCTCCCATCAAAATTGAGAGGCCAAGAATCGGGAGACGAGCCCAGAAAAAGAGGGACGAATAGTCCTTCCGGTTCACCCGCATGAAATGGGTGCCGTAGACCCAGGGCCGCCAACCCGACGGAGGTCCCTCGACCTTGGGTGACTCCAGATCAAAAAGGAGAAGAGGAGCAGCCATGATGAGACGGGCCAGAGGTGGGTTCTTGCCAAAAAAAGAAAAGTCGCCGGTGTGATAATAGTAGTGCCCGGCCGGAACGTGAGCGAATTCATCGATGGTCGGAGCCGTCCGGAGGGAAGAAAAGACGCCTTGAACGGCGAAGAGGACGAGAAGAACGCAGGCCAAAGCGTTGACCTTTCTTCCACGATCGCCCGGTCTCGCCAGGGATTGTCCGTCTAGTTCTCGCTTTTCCAACGCTTCATCCGTAGTTCCAGTGGACCACTTCGCGGGAGCCTCGAGGGCCCCGGACATAAGGGTACTCTTCCGTGTCAGAAGATTGGGCGCTATTCTAACCCCGACGAAAGAAGCAAAAGAAGGGTGAACGGAACACTCCTGGGGTTTTCCGGATTCCCGGCCAACAAACGGGATGGCAACGAGCTGAATCCGGAAAATGCGTATGGGTCCACGAATCTCTGACTCGACAGGCGGCTTGACGACTTCGATCGCCCTCTGCTTCGTGCTGATTCAGGTGTTCTTCGCCGGGGGCGCCGACGCAGCCCCCGATGAGGACGAGGTCCTCACAACACGGCGCACCGACACTCCCCCCATCATTGACGGTCTACTCACGGATCCGGCCTGGAAAGATGCTCCCTCCATCACAAAACTCACCCAGACCGTCCCCGTCGAGGGAGCGACACCGAGCGAACAGACGATCATCAAGATCCTCCATGACTCGGATAACCTCTACATCGGGGTCTACGCCCAGGATTCCCGGCCTGACCGCATTGTTGCCACTCAGATGGAACGAGATCGAGACCTGGCGCCCGATGATCGGATCGAGCTCGTTCTCGATACGTTTCTCGACCGTCGGAACGCCTACTTCTTCCAGTTGAGCCCTGCCGGATCCAAGGGTGATGCTTTGATCTCCGGCAATGGCAACTCCTTCGACAAGGACTACGACGGAATCTGGCAGGGCAAGTCCACCATCCATGAAAACGGCTGGTCGGCAGAGTTTGCCATCCCGTTCAAAACCCTGTCTTTTGACCCCGACGGGAAGAGCTGGGGCTTCAACGTGGTTCGCGTCATCAAACGCAAAGAAGAGAGAGCCCGCTGGGCGTCTCCAACTCAGAACTCGAGCCTCTTCACGATTGCGGACGCAGGAACGCTCACCGGGCTCTCCGGACTCGAACAGGGTGTGGGCCTCGACATCGTTCCCTTCGTCGCCGGAACCTTCTTTCGCGATCGCCCTGAAAGCCGGGAGTATCTTCGATTTGACCCGGGTTTTGACATCTTCTACAAGATCACGCCAAGCCTCACCGCAAGCCTTACGGTAAACACCGATTTCGCCGAAACCGAAGTCGACTCCCGCCGTGTGAACTTGACCCGCTTTCCGCTCTTCTTTCCTGAAAAGCGAGATTTCTTCCTTCAAGACCGAGGTATCTTCGAGTTTGGCGGCATTCGTAGGAGCCCCCTTCCGTTCTTCAGTCGCCGAATCGGCCTTGCAGACGGTGAAGAGATTCCCATCCTCGTTGGAGCACGAGTCACCGGACGCGCCGGCCCCTATAGCATCGGCGTCCTCGATGTACAAACCGGTGAGGAGGGAGAGATCGGCTCCAAGAATCTCTTCGTGACCCGCGTTTCGAAAAACATTCTTGAGCAATCTCAGTTCGGCATCATCGCTACCCGGGGGAACCCGACCGAAAAGGGCAACAACGCACTTGGGGGTGCCGACTTCACCTACCGAACAAGCTCCCTCTTCGAGGACAAAAACCTTCGATTCGACGGGTATGTGATGACCACAGCGACCTCGGGGAAGGGAGGCGATGGCCCGGCCTGGGGTCTGACACTGAACTACCCGAACGACAAGATCAGCACCCGGCTCAGCTGGACTCACATCGACCAGGAATTTAACCCAGCCCTTGGATTCGTGAGTCGCCGGGGGATCAACCGCTACGTTTATGATTTTCGCTATCGCCCTCGGTTCGAAAAAACCATCCGTCGCCTGACCTTCGGGGTGAATCCTCAACTGACCACCAGCACCTCGAACCACTTGCTGTCCCGGGGCCTTGAGTTCACTCCCTTCGGAATCGTACTCGACACGGGCGATGAGCTATCCATCGAGATCGAAAACATGCGGGAAGTTCTTGTCGATCCCTTCGAGATTCAAGACGGAATCATCATCCCTTCCGGAACCTACGATTTCACCCGCTATCAGGCAGAGGTCAGCACCGGAAGCAAACGCCCCATCTCGATCGGCAGCCAGGTGGAATGGGGGACCTTTTTTAGCGGCAAGCGATTTGACTGGTCGGTTGAGATTGAAGCCCGCCCGAGCAAATATCTGACCCTCGGTCTGGAAAACGAAGAAAATCGAGTCGCCCTGGAAGAGGGAAGATTCATCACCCGGGTTGTCCGGGGAAGAATCGATCTCACCTTCACGCCAGAGCTTTCCTGGAACAACTTCGTCCAGTTCGACAACCAATCCCACCAGGTGGGCTGGAATAGCCGGGTTCGGTGGATCATCGAACCGGGGCGGGAACTCAAGTTCGTGGTGAACCAATCCTGGGACCGACGAGGGAGCAGCCTCAAGCCTCTGACCACCAAGCTCACAACGAAACTGGAATACGGGATTCGGTTCTGACCCCAGGAACTCAGTTTTTTTCCTGACCTAACCCGCAATCCCATGTAGACCTTTCATCCAACTCCCGAGGGGGAATCGGGAGCACCGGGAAGAAACCCATTCCCCGGCTCGTCTCACCCTCGAGGCCCTCGTGAGTTTTTCTTGGCGAGAGGCGGAGTCTCGACTAAAACAAAGGCTTCTCTCCGGGCAAAATAGCCTGGCGGAGTGAAATCAATAAGGAGTCGTCATGAAGCGTAGAATATGGATCCTTGCCACGGCCCTGGGGGCCTGTCTGAGCAGCGGTGTGCTGGCAGAAGAAACGACTGAATCCCGGTTTATGCCAACGCCCCGGCAGCTCATCTACGAAGGACGCCGTTCCGGAGAGGGCTACTTCTCCCCCGATGGCAAGACCCTCGTCTTCCAGAGCGAGCGGGAGCCCGGAAACCCTTTCTTCCAGATCTACACCCTGGATCTTGAAACCGGGGACAGCATCCGCATCTCGCCGGGCCACGGAAAAACCACTTGTGCGTTCATTCGCGCGAACACGGGCGAGGTCCTGTTCGCCTCGACTCACCTGGATCCAAAGGCACGGCAACAGCAACAGGAAGAGCTTCGCCGACGGGAATCCGGGAAAGAAAAGCGGTACTCCTGGGACTACGACGAAACGTTTGATCTCTTCTGCGCCGAAAAAGACGGCTCTCGCCCGCGGCGACTGACCAATGCCCGTGGCTATGATGCGGAAGGCTCCTATTCTCCCGACGGCAAGTGGGTGGTCTTCAGCTCGAATCGTCAAGCCTATCCAAAAAGCCAGCTCAACGAAAAGGAGCGAAAACTCCTCGAGGTCGATCCCGCCTATTTCGCCGAAATCTACATCATGGGAGCATCCGGCGGAACCCCAACTCGCCTCACCAACTGGCCAGGCTACGACGGAGGCCCGTTCTTCTCCCCGGACGGAGAGCGGATCATCTGGCGACACTTCGAAGAAAACGGCGCAATCGCCGACATTTACACCATGAAGCTGGACGGGACGGAGAAGAAGAAGCTCACCGAATTTGAGTCCATGTCCTGGGCTCCTTACTTTCATCCTTCCGGTGACTACGTCATCTTTGCGTCCAACAAGTTCGGGTTCTCCAACTTCGAACTCTTCATCGTGGACTCCGCTGGAAAACACGAACCGGTGCGAGTGACTCAAACCGATCGCTTCGATGGCCTCCCCGTGTTCTCTCCCGACGGCAACACACTCTGCTGGACCACGAATCGAACCGGGGCAAGCGCCCAGCTCTTCCTGACCCGGTGGAACCACGACGAAGCGAAAAATGCCCTCGCGGAGTCTCCTCTGAACCCAGCTCCCCTGGTCGCGAACGAAACGCCCCACCGCAAACGATCGGTCGAAACGGTAAAGAACCCGGGCCCCCCGGCCACGGACACCATCACTCGGGCGAGCAAATACATGCCCGAAATTCGTGCCGACGAGCTAAAGGAAATGGTGACTTACCTCGCCTCAGACGAGCTCGAGGGAAGAATGACCGGGTCCGAAGGAACACGAAAAGCAAGCGAAGCGATTGCCTCCCTCTTTCAGGACATCGGCCTCCTCCCCCTTGGAGATAACGGAACCTACTTCCACGAATTTGAATTCACTTCGGGGGTGGAAAGCGTTCCCTCCGCCAACACCCTTGACCTCATCAAAGACGAACACACCAGCACCTTCGTCCTCGACAAGGACTTCCGCCCTCTCGCCTTTTCCACGAACGGAATCGTGGGAAGCGAAGTGGTATTTGCCGGCTACGGCATCGTCACTCCGGAAGGTGCCGGGTTCCACTACGATTCCTACGCCGACCTGGATGTCAAAGACAAGATCGTTCTCGTCCTTCGTTACGTTCCCGAGGGTCTTGATAAAGAGAAGCGACAACGACTCAATGTCTACTCGGGCATGCGGTACAAGGCCATGGTAGCCAGAGAGCGCGGAGCTGCCGCAATCCTCGTCGTTACCGGCCCAAACTCACCCAATGCCGGAGAGCTCGCTCCCTTGACCTTCGATACCAGCCTCGCCGGCTCCGGTATTGTAGCCGCTTCCGTCTCACGCCAGATTGCTGACAAGGTCCTCGCCTCCTCGGGAAATGAAATCCAGAAGCTCCAGGATGCGTTGGACACCAAAGAAGATCCAAAGAGTAGCGGATTTCACATCGAGGGATTGCAGCTGAACCTGAACATCACGCTCAATCGCAAGAAGGGAAAAGACAGGAATGTCATCGGCTTTCTTCCTCCCAACGAAAGAGGAAAGGAGCTTCCCGAAGTCATCTTCCTCGGGGCCCACTACGATCATATCGGGCGCGGTGACACCGGCGGATCTCTTGCCCGAAAAGGCGAAGTCGGAATGGTCCACAACGGGGCGGATGACAACGCGTCCGGGACGGCTCTCGTCCTCGAGCTAGCCTGCAAACTCGCCCATCTTCACCGACGAGGAGAGGCACTCTTCCCCCGGGGAATTGCTTTTGCACTGTGGTCCGGAGAAGAGATCGGCATCATTGGATCTTCGGCCTATACGAAAGATCCCACTCTTCCTCTGGATCATGTCGGCGCGTACCTCAACTTCGATATGGTGGGCCGACTGCGAGATAACAAGCTCATCATTCAGGGAACAGGATCTTCGGGAGAATGGCGTCGGCACCTCGAGCGACGGAACGTGCTTGCCGGTTTCCAGCTCATGCTTTCCGACGACCCCTATGCACCGACCGACATCACAGCCTTCTATCCCCAAGGTGTCCCGTCGTTGACCTTCTTCACGGGGAGTCATGAAGACTACAACCGACCCACTGATGATGCCGAAACCCTGAACTACGCGGGAATGGAGAGGATCGGAAAGTTCGCCTTCAACCTCATCGGAGATATCGCAAGACGAGAAGCATCACTTCCCTACGTCAAGGTTGAGTCCAAACGCCCTGCCGGCGGCGGAGCGCGAGAAAACTTGCGAGCCTACCTGGGTACGATTCCCGACTATGCTGCGGACGAGGTGCCAGGCGTCAAGCTGAGTGGTGTCGGCGGCGGGGGACCGGCCGACGAGGCTGGCCTTCGATCCGGTGATGTCATCACAAAATTCGATGGGCAAACCATCACAAACATCTATGACTACACCTACGCCCTTGATGCAGCCAAGGTCAATGAACCCATCGAAATCGAGGCACTGCGAGACGGAAAGAAAATGACGTTTACCATCATTCCTCGGGCCCGGAAG
>JAJDCM010000325.1 GCA_029260825.1 Planctomycetota bacterium
GCCGAGGACAAGTCATTTCGGTTCAGATCAAGAAGCCGGAACGGACTCGAATTTGTTGATTCTTGTGCTTTTCGGCGACGCAGAGCTGGGCCGAAAGGGCTGTCCTCGGCGAAATCTGACTTTGTCAACGGGCTGCTAGGGTCTGGATCTGGAGAGAAGGTATGACGTCGAGAATTCTAATTCTTGTGCTCGGGTGGACCGCCATCTGCCCTTGGGCTTCGGAAGTCGGAGCTACTGAAGGGAATCGCTTTCGGGGAAACGACGGCAACGGTCGGGTCGAGGGTGCTTCGCACCCGGCAACTTGGAGCGCGGAAGACAATGTTGGTTGGAGCCTTGAGATCGCGGGGGGAGGCTGGTCTTCCCCCATCGTTTCGAAGGGGCGGGCCTACTTGACCACGGCCATAGGCAAGGATGGCGCGAAACCCAAGAACTTTCAGGATGGTGTTCGGGGTATGTCCCGGCAGGGGAGCCCCACCGAGCCGGTTCGCTTTGAGGTTTGGTGCATCGATCTTTCGGAAGGAACGGTTCAATGGAAGTCCAAGGTTTCGGAAACGGTGCCGAAGCATTCGATTCATCCGTCCAACACCTACGCGACCGAGTCTCCTGCGTTTGACGGGGATCAGGTCTACGTTTTCTTTGGGTCGATCGGAGTGGTTGCATGTCTCGATGAGAGCGGCAACGAGGTTTGGCGCAAAGATATTGGTGTCTATCCGATGAACGCCAATTTCGGGACCGGCAGCTCTCCCGTTATTTTTCAAGGACTCTTGTTTGTTCAGTCAGACAACAATGAATCCTCGTTTCTACTCGCTCTAGACAAAAAGAGTGGAAAGGAGATCTGGAGAAAGAAGCGTCCGACCGGATCTTCCTGGAGCACCCCGATTCTCTGGAAGTCTTCCCAAGGAGATCAGCTTGTTGCCTGTGGTCCGGGCTCGGCAACGTCCTATGATCCTAGTACGGGGAAGATCCTTTGGAATCTCACGGAGATCGAGGGTTCGTTCACCGCTTCTCCGATTTACGATCGTGATCGGGTCTACTTCGGAAACAGTGGACCGGGTAGCCGAGGTCCGCTGATCGCGGTCAAGGCGGAGGCTTCCGGCGAAATCCTCCTGACGGAAGAGCCGGATGCGGTGGCGTGGGTTCGTGCTCGGTCGGGTCCGGGGATGGCCTCTCCGGTCCTGGACAGTGGTTTTCTCTACGTCATGGGTTCAGGAGGAATCTTGGACTGCTACAAAGCCGAGACCGGAGATCGAGTCTATCGAGAACGCATCTCCGGTATGGGGTCGGTGGTTTCATCACTGTGGGCTTCCGGTGGAAAAGTGTTCATTCTCGACGAATCGGGCCAGGCGGTGGTTGTGAAGCGGGGAGCTGATTTTGAGTTGATCTCAAGGAATGAGATTTCGGATCTCTTTTGGTCGACGCCTTCCGTTGCCGGAAAAGACCTCCTCCTCCGAGGAGCCAATAAGATCTACTGCGTGCGTTCGAAGGCTAAAGAGCTGTAGTCGAAATTCAGCACCGGCCGTCGCTCGGCAAGACCCTGGTCGGATGAGCTTTTGAATAGGCAGAGCTTGACGAATGTTCCTGCTCATCTCCTTCGCATCGGGTTGGGGATAGGAGGTGAAGTTATTTTTTCCACAATCCCTGTAACGTTTCCCTCCTCCCTGCAGATTCATCTCCAGCCCTGACTTGCCGAAAATTCAATCCCACTTGTGGAGGTGTCCGATGCTGCGTTTGCTCCTGTTGATTTTCTTCGCCATTCCCAACCCGTCCGAACCCGATCCCGCGCTGGGTGAACGGCTCCTCGTTGCGGCTCGAAAGGGCAACGCTGAGGAGGTGAAGCGGCTCCTCGAGTGCGGTGCTGCCGTCAACACGAAGAACCGCTACAACTTGACTCCCGTTTACTACGCTTCGGACCGTGGCCATACCGAGGTCGTGCTTCTTCTCCTGGAAGCCGGTGCCGAGATGAACATCAAGGACGAGCCGTTCTATCGCCTCAATCCTCTGGTCATGGCAGCGCGCAAGAACCACGCGGAAACCGTCCGACTCCTCCTCCGAAAGGGCGCCGCCTTCTTCCCGTGGGTGGCCATCTGGCCGGCCTCACTGGGGCACAAGGAGGTGATCGAGGTCATCGTCAACGAAAAGGAGCTCGGCTCCGAAACCCTGAACCAGCTTTGGACCGCTGCCATCCAAAACGGGCATCAGGATCTCGGCGACTTCCTCGTGAGCCGGGGTGCTACCGAGAATCCTGATGCGATCAAGCCACCGTCGACGGTCTTGGGAGCAACCTCCATTCTGCCCGGTCTCGACGGTGAGTACATCCAACCCGATGGAAGCCACAGCCGGGTGTGGTTTCGTCGCGGAAAGCTTTTTCTCGGTTCCGATCTCGAGATTGCCTTCGAGCTTGCCCCCGTCTCGGAAACCCGCTTCACCTACCGCCAAGATGAGGAGACATCGATCGACTTCGAGATCAAGAACGGTAAGGCCATCGCTTACAAGATCAGGAGGGGCGACGAGGTGGCGCACTGTGTGAGGGCCGACGATAGCAAGGGGCAAGAGCCCTCGGTCAAGTCGAGAAAGAGAGCTCATGTGTCCGCGGAGAGGAGTTGGCCTCAGTTCCGAGGTCCGAATGGCTCTGGCGTCGCCGACCTCTCCTGCCCGCCCGTTCAGTTCGATGCAGGGACGGGTCGCAATGTCGCGTGGAAAGTCTCACTCCCCGGCGTCGCTCATGCGGCGCCCGTCTCATGGAAGGACAAGGTGTTCGTGGTGACAGCGACCAGCGAGAACGCCGATGCCAGGTTCGCCCTCTCCTACGAGAGCGGCTTTGACACCCACCCGGAGGCAGATCCCCACACCTGGATGGTGCACTGTCTGTCGCTGTCGACCGGTCGCACCTTGTGGGAGAGCGCAAGATCCGACAGGGTGTCCCCAAGGTGCAGCGTCACATCATGGCCAGCCACGCCAACTGCACGCCTGCTGTTGACGAAGATCGTCTCATCGTCTTTCTTGCGAGCGAGGGCCTGTAAATGTCTTTTTGGGCTTTGGATATTTTATCAAAAATAAGGAAGCATCTTGTGATTGACCGAGCACAACGTCCGGCCGCGACAAGTTCGATGAGGCGGAGGTCAACTCATGCCGGTTCGAGCTTCTCAACGTGCAGCCCGGTAGCCTCCTCGCGGGCACGGGCCAAGTCGAACGCGGCTTGAAGCCTGATCCAGTGCTCAGCAGTGCTGCCCAACCCTTTCTCAAGGCGTAGCGCCATTTCTGGGGAGATGCCTGCGCGTTCGTTGACAAGCTCGGAGAGTTGCTTGCGCGATACGCCCAGCCCATTCGCCGCATCGGTGATGGTGAGCCCCAACCCGTCAACGATCGCTTCCCTGACGATTGCGCCCGGATGTGGCGGGTTCTTCATCGGTTTTGCAGTTTTGTGCTCCATCAGTGATAGTCCTCGTAGTTCACACCGGCCACGTCCGTCCCCTCGAAGCGAAACGTCACGCGGAAGTTGCCTGAGACTGAGATCGACCAGTCTCCCTGTCGTTGCCCTTTGAGCGGGTGTAGCTTGTAGCCCGGCAAGTCGAGCGTCCGGCTCGTAGCGATGCTTGAGCTCTAGATTCTCCTCGAGAAGCTGTTCGGCGGCATAGGAAGCCAATCCTTTCGCCGACGTCTTCACCAGGACAGAAACGTATCGATGGTCTGAGGCTGGTTTCTTCATGGATAAGCTCATCTTCTGGGGAGTGGAGCTCCGAGTCAAGGGGAACCCTTTCAGGAACTCTTGGATCGAGACCAATGCAAGGCCTCTTCAAATGTTTCCTGTGGATCGCGATCGACAGGATCTTCGTGATTTCTTTGGAGTTCTGAATCCGAAAGTCCGGGAGCTGCGAAACCCATTTCAACCGAGGCGAAGGTTATCGGGTGTCAAGCGGCCGATCGAACACACGACGCCAAGCCCTGACAGCAACACTCATAGTGATCATTTTAATCCGAAAGAAGAAGGAGAGACCAGAATGAGAAATTCCCTAGCACTCTGCGCTACACTAACATTGTCCATGGCGGGCTTGGTTCCGAACACGGTGGGCGCTGCCTTCGCTCAGTCCTGTTCTTCCGACAAGGATGTGGTAAAGGCGAGTATTTCCGGCGATGCCAAGGTACGGGATATCGTCGATACGGCGGTCGCAGCAGGGTCATTCAAGACGCTAGCTGCCGCGTTGACCGCAGCAGATCTTATCGAAACCCTCAAGGGGAAGGGGCCTTTTACCGTCCTTGCTCCGACGGACGAGGCTTTCGCCAAGCTCCCAAAAGATTCGCTCGAGAAGCTTCTTCGACCCGAAGGACGGGATATGCTGACAAGCATTCTCACTTATCATGTGGTTTCAGGACGGCTGACCGCCAAGCAAGTCATGAAGCTCTCCTCGGGTACCACGGTAAATGGCCAGCGCGTGGGGTTCGAGGCCATGGGCGACAAGTTGATGGTGAACGACGCGACCGTCGTGAAGGCCGACATTGAATGCAAGAATGGCGTGATCCATGTTATTGATGGCGTCCTCTTGCCGAGCTTTCTTGACTTGGTAGACACCGCCGTCAAGGCTGACCAGTTCAAGACCCTCGCTACTGCGCTCAAGACGGCTCATCTTCTGGACACGTTGAAGGGCGAAGGGCCGTTCACTGTCTTTGCCCCAACCGATGACGCCTTCGCCAAACTTCCTCACGGAGCTGTTGCTTCGCTTTTGGAGAAGAAGAACAGGAAGCTACTGACCGAGCTCCTTACCTACCATGTGGTTCCAGGAAAGATCTTTGCAAAAGATGCGATCGCTGCTGAAACCGCCATCACGGTTCAGGGGGAGGCGATCACGATTCGTCTCGAAAACGGTGAGCTCCGGGTCAATGGGGCTCGGGTGATCAAGAATGATATCGAAACGACCAATGGTGTCATTCACATCATCGATGCCGTCATTCAGCCTCCGTCAAAGAGCAAGAGCTAGAATTCCGGGAACGCTTGAATGGGCCGAGGTTACGCCTCGGCCCATACTTTTTTGAGCCTCGGTGGGATGAGGGAGGCCGGGTCTGCGTCGTTTCGAGGTTCATTCCTGACATTCGATCCGACGCAGGTTTCGTAACGAATCTAAAAGGGATATATCCAAAGAGTGCCACTTGTGCTTTATGATTCATCTTCGGGGTAACGATCCAGCCTTTAGAAGGCACTTGGCGGGTCCAACCCGCCGAAGCTCGAAGAGCGAAGGCGAGCTGAGGACTACCGTCCCGGTGCCTCAAGGAAGAGTAGACGATCCAAAGAGAGTAGGAGTTAGAGTGGCAGAGCCACTGCTTCTCAGAGCCGCAAATCAAGACCGGACGGCCATCGAGCTGGTGCTCGAGCGCTATGGCTCCCTCGTGTGGTCACTCGCACGTCGTTTTTGCGGGAATGTCACCGAAGCGGAGGACGCGGTCCAAGAGATCTTCCTGGAAGTGTGGCGGAGTGCGGGCCGGTACAACCCGGACCTCGCCTCTGAGGCGACTTTCATCGCGACCATCGCCCGTAGGCGGCTCATCGACTTGAGACGAAAGCTCGAGCGGCGTCCAGATCCCGTTCCTCTTCCGGACGAGCTCATCTCGAAAGATACCGAAGTGGATCGGGCAGAGCTGTCCGATGAAGCCTCCCGAGCGATAAGGGCGCTGGAGCAACTTCGTCCCGAGCAAAAGCAGGTGCTTGAGCTATCGATCTACAAAGGCCTCACTCACGAGAGAATATCGGCAACAATCGGGATGCCTCTGGGAACGGTCAAAACTCATGCTCGACGTGGGTTGATGAGTGTTCGTGATCTGCTCGACCGGGCCGATTCGGAGGCAATGCCCAGGGAATCCGGGGCTTCCTCGAAGAAGAAGGTGAGGGGGGGCACGAAGTGAATATGGATTCACGCCGTCATCGATTCATGGACCTCCTGGCCGATCGAGCTCTTACGGGGCTCTCTGCCGAAGAGGATCAGGAGCTCAAGGCGCTGACTTCTGATTTCCCCGACGTCGAAATCGATTGTCTTGATCGTGTCGCCGCCGAGCTGCAAGTCGGGCTGGGAGTGTTCGGGAAGGAGCCGATGCCTGCCCGACTCTTCGAGAAGCTCAAGGCGCGGGGCACGGATTTTGTCGTCGGCGACACACCGTGGATTCCGGAGAACGAACCCATTGGCGAGAGCGAACTGCCTTCGATCCCTGAAGGTTCCTTTTCGACGCCCTTGAAGGTCCGAAGAGGTAGCCGGGTTACTTTCCTTGCACTGTCGGGTTGGATTGTGGCGGCGGCAGCGGTGATTCTCGTCGCGCTGAGTTGGTTTCCCGGAGAGCGGGCTTCTGTGCCAGATCTTCAGGATTTGGTGGTTCAGGCCCCGGATCTTCGACGTGGGAACTGGCGGGCCGTCATGGACTACGTTCCCGCCATTTTTTCCGGAGACACGGTCTGGAGTAACGAGCAGCAAGCCGGGTTCATGAGCTTCCGAGGACTGCCCGTAAATCGTTCTCTAGAAGAGCAATATCAGCTTTGGATTTTTGACGACGATCAGATGCACCCCATCGACGGTGGAGTATTTGACATCCCGACCACGGGAGAGGTCGTCATCCCCGTTGACGCCAAGATTCGGGTGAGCAAACCGACCAAGTTTGCGATCACGATCGAGAAGCCCGGGGGCGTTGTAGTTTCGGATCGAAGCCGGCTCATTTTGCTTGCGGATTTGGGCTAGCATTCTTTTTCACTACTTCGAGACTCTCCGGGCGGCATCTATTTTGAATCGTCACGCCTTCAGACGATTTCCGGAATCCGACCTTCCGCATCCGTGCCTCCTTCGGAAGAAGGATGATCCGTCGAAGGCGGTCTGCGAAGGAGGCGAATCACCGCATCAATGAGTTCTGCGCTTTCCGCTCCCTTGATCACGACCTCGGTAGCACCGGCTTGAAGAGCTCGTTCCCTGGTGGCCTCCGATTCATCCGAGGTGAAGAGGATGAGCCGAATGTGGTCGAGGGAGGGATCCTGACGCACGGATTCACAAACTTCGATTCCGGAGAGGAAGGGTAACTCGAGATCAACGACCGCGGCGTCCGGTTTCCTCTCACGAATGATCTCGAGAGCTTCCTGACCGCTGCCTGCAGGAATGGGATGGAAGCCGGATCGGCGCAGAAGGCGGATGTAGAGGTTCAGAACAACTGGATTATCGTCAACGATCACGACGTTGCGGGAACTCAGTCCTTCTTCCAGTTCATTGCTCGGGTCCCCCAGAGTAAGGATGCGGTCGCCAGGAAGCACGATCTTTTCGGTTTCAGGAAGAAGGCAGTCCAGGCCGGAGCGTCGGAGGCCAAGAATCTTTCTGTCCATTTCGTTCGCCAGGTTCTCGATTGAACGCCCGACCATGCTCGACCCTTCCAGCACATCAATCCAGCACGTCACATGTTTTTCGCCTGAAGACTTGAGGTCTTCTGGAACACTTTCTCCGGTAGCGGCAAGAATGTCGGAGGCGATCTGCATGCCGGCGGTTGCAAAAGGCGCCATCGTGCTGTCCGCTCCAGCACGCATCAGCTTTTTCTCGGAACTTGGCCCCTCACAGCGAGAGATGATCCGCAGCGTAGGGTTCAGCTCCCTGGCCGTGAGAGTGACGAAGAGGTTATCCGGATCCGTGTGAAGGAGTGCCAGAAGGCCGCGTGCACGTTTGATTCCTGCCCGAAGGAGGAGCTCCTCGGACGTCGCGTTGCCTTCGATGTGGAGGATGCCTTTCTCCCTCATCTCGGCGCAAGATTCGGGGCACATTTCCAGAACAACGAAAGAGACGCCGGCCTGTCGCAAGGCCTGCACCGCCCCGTGACCCACTCCACCAAAACCGCAAACAATATAGTGGGCGCTTAGCTTGGAAATTTGTTTCTTCATCTTCCTCTCCCCCGCTTTGTCGCTTTGGATCTGGCTCACGACGCGATCCGCGACAGCCTGACCAAAATAGGCCAAAACGCCAAGCCCACCGAGGATGAGCAAAGCGGTGAACACTCGACCTTGTTGCGAAAGAGGCCTCACCTCACCGTAGCCGACCGTGGTCACCGTGATCACGGTCATGTAGATGGCCTCGACCGGGTCGTAGTCTTCGATGTACATGTACCCGCAGGTTCCCCCCAGCACCATGGCCAGGGTGAGCAAAAAGGCAGTCCGAAACTCGCGGGATATGCTGGGTGTCATGAGTACCAGTCATCGACCGAAAGTGGTGTCAGGGTTGAGACTTGGAGAAGCCTTCAGGAGCCGAGGCACTCCTGTGCATGCACTGGATCCCGGGGATCCTTGTGCCGGAGGATCGGCACAACCTCAAACGGCTCGGGCCTTTCCCTCGATGTGGACTGTGATTCTGAATGCCGGAATCTGGCTCGATCTACGATCCAGGGGAAGTCTTGCGCGTCCTTGTTTGACGACGCTTCCCGATGACGATTGCGAGGATCAGGAGGACGATAATGGCTGCGATTTGCGATGTGGAAATCCTCTCGCCGAGCCACAATCCCCGGTTCACGTCTCCACGGAAGAACTCAACGTTGAAGCGTAAGGCAGCCGCTCCTGCCACGCAAACGGCGAATAACTCCCCCGGACGAAGTGGGGCCTCAAGGCTCGTTCCGCCCCTCTGAAATCGACGCTCCACGATGAGCGAGAGGCCAAATAGAATCAGGGATCCCAGGGCCTCATAGATCTGAACCGGGTGCAGGGGAACGCCGAGAAGGTCGGGATCGATCAAGGCATTTGGATTGTGAAAGGTGATGCTGAGTGGCCAGGAGTCGGTGGGAGATCCGTAGTCACAGCCAGCAGCGAGGCAGGCTATGCGGCCCATCGCCTGACCCAATAGGAGTGGTGGACCCACTGTATCCAGAAGATTGGTTACCGGGAGACTCCGGCGGAAGCAGAAGATAAAGATCCCCACGCAGCCTCCGAGAAATCCTCCGTACCAGGCGCCGGCGGTGAAGATGAAGCCGCGGGCAAAGTGGCCAAGAGAGCTGAATGTGTCGCCGGGATCAACAAGAATCGGGATGGCCCGAGTGCCAAGCCAAGCACATCCCAGGATGTAGGCTGACGCTCCAACCATCGTCCCTGGGCCAAGTCCTCGGCGCTGGCCTCTCCGATCCGCGACCACGATGGAGATCAGAAACGCCAGGACGAGGAGAGGGCCGAAGGTTCGAATCGCAATCGATCCTATCCACAATTCAGGAAACATGGCTCCCTCTTGATTGCTCCTGACTCGAGGTGGCGAGTCAGGAGCAAGGTCCTCTCTTTTTGATTAGAATGGTTTGTTATTGAATGACGGTTGAGAAATCGATGGTCGAGCGCAGGGCTCCCGATTCGTTCACCAGTCCCTGGAAGTAAAAAGCAGTACCGATGAGAGCCGGATCGTTCGGAATCGGTAGGGCGAAGTCCGCGTGCCCGTTCGCATCGGCCGTAGTCTGACCGAGGTAGATCATCTGGCTGATGTCGAGATCCCAGAGCAGTCCGTTGAAGTTGAGTGTCGGTGCCACGAGGTTGGGCGATGTGTAAATGTTAACGGTTGCGGACGGTGCAATTCCCTCGATTTCGATGTTGGCGGTTTGACCGATGTAGGTATCCGTGTTGAAATTTGCGTACAGAACGTACGGAGAGACAGGCTCGGCGTCCTCCGGGAAGATGTCGCTTCCGGTTTCACCCGATTGACTCGACAGGGTGAAGGTGGTCATGTTCGTGGATAGGGTTGCTGCCATCGACGTCAGATAGGAACCCTGATCGTAGTCAAGCCAGCCGCACATTCGACCGAGGAATCCCACGCCGATGAGGATTCCCTGCATGTTGAAGTTGATCGGGTTCGTGGGGTTCTCGGTCATGTGTTGATCAAAGAAGCCCCCGATGGCCGACGTGTCGAACGTGATGTCCATATCAACTACATCGACGCTCAGCCTGCCTGCAAGGGGAGGCTGTGAAGAAATTCTCAGCTGGATCGTGCCTGAAGCACAATAGGTGTCTGGAACGGCCTGGGCCCCCCAGCTTACGGTCGCATAGCTGCTAAGGCTAAGGGAGTAGGTTCTCAGGTTTCCAGATTGGCTTATCTGTTGACCTTGGAAGAAGAAGTCAACGTCTGCGTCGTTCAGGGGATCCCTGAAATTCGTGTTGCAGGGGGTGGCTGTGGTAAAACCGGTTATCTTCTTTCCCGCTGCTTCGGCTGCCTTTTTGATGAGCTCTTTTGCCCCTTCTTTGAGGAGCTCAAGGGTCTCGTCGTCACAGGCCAGGAAAGCATCAGCGGCCGCGGCTTTCTTCTGGTGAAGGGGTTTTAGAACATCGTTGTCCCACCCCATGATGCAGTCTTCTCGTCGCGTGGCGTTGTCCGGATAAAGTGTTTTGCATTTCTCTTTTTCAGCCGAGGCCGACTTGATCGTGTCGCAGACGGTCTTCTTCCATTCTTTGAATCTTTCTGTGGTGTCCGCGTCCCATTTACAGCCCCAGCTGATGGCGGCCAGACAGAGGACGATGGTCAGGGCGGATAGCTCTCCGCGAGATGCATTTTTGAACATAGTAACTCCTCATGAGCATGAATGTTTTGGTCGAGAAGTGGCCCTGTCATCTTTGTCGAGGTGAAATGCCGAACTCGCTCCCTCGTGAGATATTTTCGGGAAGAGTCGACATTGGATCGGTGGCGGCGGTGATCCTCTCGCTTCACTCCGAGCTACGGGGGGCGTAGGTCCATGAAGGAATGATATGACTGAGCTACTCGGGGCCGTAGCATCGGGGCAAACTCCGTCGCATTGTGATCACATCGATCGAGAGGTGATCGTGACTGAGTGGATCGACAGCAACCGCAAGATCTCTGAAGCCCCTGTTACTTGTATTAGTAACGGAGAGGATGGCTGGTAGTCAAGAATAATGATACGTAAAATAGGAAAAATGCACCGCGTGAAACGGCCGGATCCCTCGCTGCAGCTGGATCTTGTGCTGGAGCAGGGAATCGGCGGACCTTGTCGACGCTTGTCGAATGTGTGAGGAATATGTTGTGCGTGTGATCGATCAGGCGGGATCAGACAGCGCGAGAGGCGGGCTCACATTTACCACCACGTGGTTTCTCAATCCGTGATCTTTGCCGCCGGGCGGATCCCGCGCAGGTTGCCGCGGTTGTCGGGGGTGATGAGGCTGCGCTGGCTGATTCGCGCGTCGACCGCCGAGTGGGCGAAGCACCCGCCACGCCACATGCGGAAGCGGATGCCTGGGGCCAGGCGTTCTCCATCCCCGTCCTTCACCTTGATGTCTGCGTATGATCCATATTCATCTCGACACCATTCGAATACGTTGCCATGGAGGTCATGAATTCCAAAGCCGTTGGGCTTCAGGCTTCCCACCGGAGCATGCACCGTGAACCCATCGTCGAGATCCTTTTCGTACTGCCAGCTTCCGCTCCCCCCGTGAGATTTTGCGAAGGAGTCGGCAAGGTTTGCGGCGTCCTGAAGGGAAGCCACTTCGTTTCCGGTCCAGAAAACAGTGTTCGTTCCGGCTCGTGCAGCGAATTCCCACTGTGCCTCGGTCGGGAGTTTTAGGTTCAGGTAGCCCATTACATTTGCGCCATCCAACCAGCTGACTTGCTCAACCGGGTGAAGGTCCATGACGTCATTGCGCTTCCCTGTCGGCACGTTTTCCCAGGCAGTACCGTAGCGGGTCCGATCCCAGTTTGAATTGTAATTATGGGACGAGTAAAAACTCGGGTTCTTTCCCACGAAACGCCTCCACTGCCCCTGGGTCATCTCGTATTTCGACAAGAAGAACGCATCCAGATGGACCTCATGTACCGGTCCCTCTATGTCTTGGGCGTTGGCATCGAAGTTGGGTTTTCGGGGGTCTTCACGCTGTGCTCCCATGAGGAACGATCCGCCTGGGATCAGGACGAAGACGATCCCCATCTCTCCGGAAAGGATGAGGTTCCCGTTCTCGTCTCTTTCGGGTATGGAGCCGGTCTGAAGTTGTCCGAACTCCCAGAGACCAGATCTTGGGTCCTTCCCGACGGGGACGAGCCCGATCTGGGTCTTGAGCACCAGTCCGTTGTAGGACGGGCTTTCCTTTTTGTTTGCGATGGAGGCGATCGCTTCTTGCCATTCCACGTCGTATTTCTCAACGGTTTCGGCCTTGACGCTTGTCGCGAACTGGATTCGTTCGTCGATGTTCGCGATCGTTCCCGATTTCGGGTTCGTGAAGGATCGAAGCCCTGTGACGAGTTCGGAAAGGACGTCATGACGCCATTGAGTGGTTAGGTCCCTGAATTTCCATTCCGTCTTGTTGCCCGCTGTTTCGTCAGGTTGTTCGATGGCTAGTTCTTTGATCTCGTTAAGAGAGTCCTCGTGGTTCGTGAGGTTTTCCGACAGTTGGTGTGCCTCTCTACGCCAGGCTTCCATCGCTCCTACGTGGTCCGGATGAGCGGGCCACAGTCTCTCAGCCTCGTCGACGAGCTGTTGAAGACGTTTGATGTCCGAGAGCCGGAGCACCTCGTCTCGTTGGCGGTCGGATTCACGTCGGGCAGCTTGTGCTTCGGTTCGTTTGTCGACCGCGTCCCGTTCTGCCGCCTCGGCCCTCCTCCTCTGTCTTCTCTCCCGGCCGGTTGCTTCCTCGGCCTCGACTCTCTTCTCTTCGGATCGGAAATAGAAGACGGTACTCGTGGCACCTCCGGCAAGGAGGAGAACAAAGACCATCAGGATGGAAGCAACCGCCCGCGCATTTTTTCGCACGAGCTTTTTCAGAAGGTAGATACGACTGGGCGGACCCGCAAGCACGGGTTCATGGTTGAGATGCCGTTCGATGTCCGCGGAGAGATCGCTCGCGGTCGAATACCTTCGAGCACGGTTTTTCTCGAGGGATTTCATCACGATCCAGTCGAGGTCGCCCCGAAGACGTCTTGTCAACGTCTTGCGGTCAGGGTGCTTCGTTGACTTCCTCGGGCCCGCTTTCTCGACGTCACTTCCGACACGGGTACTCGGCTTCTGAGGTTCCTCTTCGCAGATTTTTCGGCGAATGGATTCCAGGGCCGCGAAGTTTGCGACGCGGCGAAACTCGCTGATGTCGACAGGAATGGAACCCGTTAGCAGACGGTAGAGAATTACCCCCAACGAGTAGATATCCGATCGAGTGTCGACATCAAGCGTCGCGGGGTCCGCCTGCTCAGGGCTCATGTACTCAGGAGTTCCAAGAAGCATGCCCTGCTCCGTGAGCAGGCTCTGCTCCGTCAACTGGTGCCCGAGTGACTTGGCAAGCCCGAAATCGATGATCTTTGGGACCGTTTCTTCCCCGTGCTTCATGACCAAGATGTTCGATGGCTTGAGATCCCGGTGGATGATGGCTTTTTGGTGAGCGTACTGGACAGCATCGCAGATCTTCTGGAAGAGACGGAGTCTCTCCTCGAGAGAGACCTCGTTCTGGTCGCAGTAGTCCGTGATCGGAATTCCTGGGATGTACTCCATGACGAAATAGGGACGTCCGCCCTCCGATGTTCCGGCCTCGAAGACCTTGGCGATGCGGGGGTGGTCCATCATGGCGAGTGCTTGGAGCTCGGATTCGAAGCGCGCAATGACCGCCTTGCTGTCCATTCCCGGCTTGATCAGCTTGAGGGCGACTCGGCGATGAACAGGTTTTTCCTGCTCGGCCAGGAATACGACACCCATTCCTCCCTCACCAATGACCGAGAGAATTTTGAAGAGACCGATTCGTTTTGGATGGGACGAAGCGATGTCTCTGGTTTCGGAGGTTTTGGAATCGGCACCACGAACCTCGAGGAATGAGTCATCTTTCCGATGGTGGTCGAGGAGCGCTTCTAGCTCCTGACGCATCTCAGGGCTGTCCCGGCAGTGTTCATCGAGAAAGGTTGAGCGTTGATCGGGGGCAAGTTGAATCAGAGTCTCGAACAGCTCAACGATCTTCTCGTGACGATCCGAATTCAAAGGTCTCGCTCCGTACGGGTTTCAGATTAACCGCAGAATAGTCTATCGCGATGGGGTTAGGCGAGAAAGCCCTTGGAAGTGGAGGGGTGCATTTGAGTCGGTTTTCGGCTGTCGGAGGCTTGATGTCGTGGGGCAGGCGAAAAAGGGGCCTCCCGGGCTCTACTGCGGCCGTCGACACTTCCCCGAGATAGGTCATGCCCGATCTCAGAAGTTCGAAGACGAGTTGCGTTCGTCGGTCGTCCCGGCAATAATCACAACAGGCGATCAGCACCATGACCATGAAAGACACAACGGCAACTCTGTACGAGGCTCGAAACGGGAGCCGCTCCGCCACGGGGCAGCTCCTGAAGAGCGTCTATGGTGAGCTTCGCAACCTGGCGGGTGGCCTTCTTCGGGGAGAGCGGAGGGACCACAGTCTTCAGCCGACAGCCCTGGTGCACGAGGCCTATGTCCGACTCTTGGGAGGGGCGAAGGTCGACTGGGAGAGCAAGACCCATTTCTACGCCGTCGCGGCCCGGTGCATGCGTCGGGTCCTGATTCAGATTGCGCGGGATAGGAGGGCCAAGAAGAGGGGCGGCGAGGCCCAACGTGTGACTCTAATTGAAGGGATGGATCTCGGTCGCGATTCGGAGCTGGATCTCCTGGACTTGACCGAAGCACTGCAAAGGCTCCGGTCCGTCAGCAAGCGCCAGTCGAGTGTTGTTGATCTTCGATTTTTTGGCGGTCTCAGCATCGAGGAGACGGGGCGGGCTCTTGGGCTTTCGGAAAAGACCGTGCGACGGGATTGGGTTTTCGCGAAAGCTTGGCTTCGCCGCGAGCTCGCGACGGGGGATGACAGGTGACCGAGGATCGGCACGAGAAGCTCGTCTTGTTGTTCGACCAACTCATCGAGCTAGGGCCTGCCGAGCGATCGGTGTTTCTTGACCAGCACTGCGGGAAGGATACCGCTTTGCGTGACGATTTGGAGTCACTCCTGTCTCACCACGTCGAGCAGGATTCCCTTCTCGACATCGAGGGCTCGGAGACTCACGTCTCTGAGTCGGGGTTCCGGGAGGGGAATCTAAGGTTTGAGGTCGGGCCGTATCGAGTTCTTCGATCCCTCGGTTCCGGTGGCATGGGAGAGGTTTTCCTCGCGAAGCAGGACGAACCGGTGCGCCAAAAAGTAGCGCTCAAGGTCATCAAGTTGGGCATGAACTCGAAAGAGATCATTACCCGATTCGAGTCGGAGAGGCAGGCTCTCGCGCTCATGGATCATCCGAACATCGCTCGCGTTCTTGGGGCAGGCACGGGAGATAACGGGCAACCTTACTTTGCGATGGAGTACGTGGATGGCCAACCACTAACGGACTACTGTGACGAGAAGAGTCTCCCGATCCGGGAACGTCTCAAGCTATTCAAGGATGTGTGCTACGCGGTCCAGCATGCTCACCAGAAGGCCATCATCCATCGAGATCTCAAGCCATCCAACATTCTTGTGGCCGAGCACGACGGAAGGCCGGTTCCGAAGGTGATTGACTTCGGGCTGGCCAAGGCGCTCGGAGAGGAGCGTCTGACCGAGAAAAGCGCTCTGACGACTCAGGGGATGATCATGGGGACGCCGGAGTATATGAGTCCGGAGCAGGCTGATCCCTCGGCAATAGACATCGACACAAGGACGGACGTGTATTCCCTCGGCGTGATCCTCTACCGCATGCTGGCCGGCGTTGTGCCGCTAGAGATGGATGATCTTCGAGCGGATGGCCAACTGGGAGCGCTCGAGAATCTTCGCAGGAAGATCTGCGACGAGGAGCCGAGCAAGCCGAGTACGCGGGTGGCGAGTCTGTCCGACGATCCGCCCGAGTCCATTCGTCCCGGCCACCGGACCCGGGCCTCGCTGAGCCGACGACTTAGAGGCGATCTCGACTGGATCACGATGAAGGCGCTTGAGAAGGATCGGAACCGTCGGTACGCGACGGCTTCCGACTTCGCCGGAGACATCGAAGCCCACTTGAACGATGAGCCGGTTGCGGCCGGGCCTCCAAGTGGGATGTACCGATTGAAGAAGCTCGTCCGGAAGAACGTCGGACTCGTAACCGCGCTAGGAGTGGTCTTCCTTGCTCTCGCGGTTGGTGGGGTGGTTGCCACGGTGTTCTACTTTCGGGCTGAGAAAAGGAGGGTTGAGGCAGAGGAGGCGAGGGAAAGAGAATCCGAACAGAAGAAGATCTCGCAGCAGAAGGAGCGACTGGCCCTGGCCCGGGAAAAGGAGGCGATTGCCGCCAGGCAGGAAACACAGCGAGTCCTTGGTGAAGTGCTTCGTTTAGCTGACACCAAGCGTCTTCAGGAGCTCTTGGGGGCAGTTGGGGATTTGTGGCCGGCCTACCCAGAAAAAGTTGGCGCGATGGAGGAGTGGCTTGAACGAGCCAAAATCTTGGCCGAGAACTTGCCGGTTCACGAACAATCTCTGATGAAGCTCAGGGAGCTGGGAGTTCAAAGGGCGGATCATGTGAGCACCGATGAGGAAGGTTTGTCAACTCGGGATATGGAAGGAGAAGACGTGACGAATGGGGATATCGACATCGAGTGGAGCATCGATGACCCCGAGTCTCGATGGCGCCACTCTGTCCTGACAGAGCTTGTCGCCGGGCTTCGTCGGTTGACGGATCCGGGTGCCATTATTGGAAATATCGCGGAGGTTGAGCACCGACTGGCTTTCGCAACAACCGTTAGCGCCGAAACGGTAGAAAAGTATGATGTCGAGTGGGAGGAGGCAATTGCGTCCATCAAGAACTGTCCACATTATCATGATCTAGAGCTTGCTCCGCAGATCGGTCTTGTTCCCCTCGGTAGTGATCCCGATTCGAACCTCTGGGAATTTGGGCATCTTCAGACGGGTGAGATCCCGGATCGGGACGATGACGGAAAGCTGATCATAGAAAAAGAAACGGGGCTTATCTTCGTCTTGATTCCCGGAGGCACATTCGTCATGGGGGCACAGACGAGGGACGAGGAAATGCCAAACTACGACCCCTTGGCCATTGCAAACGAAGCTCCCCCGCGTGAGGTGACGTTGCTCCCTTTCTTTCACTCGAAATACGAGATGACCCAGGGGCAATGGAAGCGTTTCAAGGGAGTCAATCCCAGCTATTGGGACGGAAGCAAGGGAGGATTGATCCAGCCGGACAATCATCCTGTGGAGCAGGTCAGCTGGGAGGACTGCCAGGAGCTTTTTCGGCGGCTCGGCCTGATCCTGCCGACCGAGGCGCAATGGGAGTACGCCGCTCGAGGTGGGGAGACGACCCCCTGGTGGACCGGGGGCGATCGGGAGTCCTTGAGCGGTTTGGCCAACCTTGCGGATCGCACAGCGCGGCGGCTCGGTTTTTCCTGGGACTCCCTCGATGATTGGCCCGAACTCGACGATGGTCATGGAGTCCACTCTCCTGTGGGCAGTTATCCTGCGAATCCATTCGGCCTTCATGACGTGATGGGGAACGTCTGGGAATGGTGCCGAGATTCCTACACTAGTTACCAAGAAATCACTCATCCTGGAGATGGTCTTCGAGGATCTCCGGGCGGACACGATAAGATGTGTCGCGGCGGCGGCTTCAGTAGTGAGGCTTTTTGCGCCCGGTCGACATATAGGTACCTTCAGCCCAAGGACTCCTTCATCTACATTGTTGGAGTCCGTCCTTCCCGGAGAGTAGCGGACTAGCCCGGATGATTCACGAGTTTGAGCGAGGATTGTTCCAGGTCGTTTCTGGCAAGGAGTCTAGGCCTCAAACAAGCGTGATTGTTTTGCTCGTATAATCTGGAATGACTCGAAAGGCCCCCTCAGCAAGCGTATGATGTGGTTTGCGACAATCAAATCATTGTCACGGGGTGGGCATTTCGTGTGAGCACCAGTCCACGAATAAAAAGGGACCGCCCCAAGAGAAGAATGGAAAAACGACTCGAGGTGCGTCAGTGGGTCCATCAAGAAGATCCGATGATGTCTGCGTCCAATATCCATTACGATATTTCAGATCGAAACCGGGGGCTCAGCGTAGGTGGTATCGGTTTGATCCACGC
>JAJDCM010000326.1 GCA_029260825.1 Planctomycetota bacterium
CGGACTCCCCGAAACGATCCCCCGCTGTTTGACCGAACAGGGAATAAACGACATCCTCGGTCGCCGCCGAGAGAACGTCAACACGGCCACTGTCAATTCCCGGCGCTCCGTCAAATGCCGGAGCTCCGGTAACAACGTCCGCGAGACCGTCTCCATCCATGTCGCCACGAGCACCGACAGACGCCCCCAGTCCTTCCAGGTCTGTTTGGCCGGTTCCCGCAAAGAGAGGAGAGTGAGCATTCCCTGCCGGGTTGAGCCAGAAAATGAGGACCATGGTACACGCATGTCGCAAGGCTACCGATATCACCGACTGAACCTCCATCAGACCGCGTCCCTTTGTTTCAATCTCGGGCGGCGAAGCCCTTCACAGTACCGTCAAGAAAAGGCCTGACAACCAATACGCCCCTGCAAGATAAGTGCCAGCCGACCTCACCTTCACGGTGTTCTCAGGTCAGATGAAGAGACTCTGAAGAGAAAAACGTAACCTTTCGGTAACCGGAACCTGAGATGAGCTCGTTCGGCAGGAACAAGCGTGACTACCCGGCCATCCGCAAGATTCACATTCAGTCCAATCAAGATATACAGGAGGGAGCAACCCAGCAGAGCGCGAGAAAGCCCACCTATCGTGCGCGCAATTCAGCATAGACGGCTCCCGCAGCCCTGCTACAATGGGCTCATGTCGAAACCAGAGATCAACGTGGGTGAACTCAGTCCCGAGGATCGCCTTCAATTACTGGACGAGCTGTGGAAGAGTCTCTCAGAATCGCCCGCAAACATCCCGTTCACCAATGCCCAAAGAGAAGAGCTAGATCGCCGGATCGATGACCTCACCGAAGACCAGACAAAAGGGATACCCTGGGAAGAGGTTCTTGATCAAATCCGCCGGCGTCATCAATGATAGCGCTTTTTCGTCCGGCTGCCGCAGCTGACGTAGAAGCCGCGTTCAAATGGTACGAAGACCAGCGGGTTGGCCTGGGACAAGAATTACTCGAAGAAATCCGGGCTATGATGCATCGCATTTTAGAAAACCCGAGGCAGTTTGCTGTTCTTCATCGACAAACCCACAGAGCTCTCCTTCACCGATTCCCCCTACGGACTCTACTACCAAATCCACAACCAGGAAGTCATCGTTCTCGCGTGCATGCATGCGAGTCGAAGCCCTCGGCGCTGGATTGGTCGTGGCTGACCCACTCCGTGAAACCTGTCCATTGCCCGTTGTTTCGAGTTCTGATCCTGTTCTTCGGTGGCGAAGTGAAGTCGAGATTCCAGCTCGGCTTCGCCCGATCGACCGCACCTTCTGGATCATCCTCTCGAAGATCTTCCGGGATCGGGAGTGCCCGGGGAGATGAGCACGGAAATCGCGAAATACGTGGTCCAATCCGTTGCCCGGCCACGTCGCGCCCGAACTGCGTAAACCAAGTTGCATGCTCTCCGCCCACCGTCAGAGAGTGTGAGAGCCCTGAACCCACCCTCGATTACGGCTCTACAACAACCTCAATCCCGTTCGTCACACTCGCTCGTACAGCCGCTGACGATCCTGGATCGAAAATGATCCCTTGCAGATAAAACGTCACCTCCCGGTTCAGTCCCTGATTCCGGCGAAAGACAAGGCTCGGGGCCGGGACAGAGGGAAGCGGATTGCCACCTAGGGCCGGCTGTCCGGTGTTGTTCCACAATCCGACAAGGTCAGGAGAAGCCTCGGTCCATGGCATCGGTAGGCTCGATAGTCCAACGCCAAGCGGGAGCTTACGGGCTGTTTCGGCGGTGGGGAGTGCGCTGTAAACATACAGTGCGAATGGTGCTGTATCGCCCGCATGCAAAGCCGGGGGACCATCCATCGAGATCTCAAACGGAGTCGTTGGCGTGACAGTCACTCGTCTAAACACGCGATTTCCAGCTGAACCGTTTACGAAGAGGACGTCTGTCGGAGTTCCTGAAGATGCGTTGACGGCACCCTGCCGACTACGATGTTCAACCGAATTAGCCAGGCTATAGGTCCATACTTTGCCAATGCCATGGATTCCGTCGTTTCTAGATCCGATGGCTAGGTCCGCTAGACCGTCGCCATTGACATCGCCTACTCCGGCAAGAGAATGACCGAAGAACGATCCAGGCCTCGGACCAACAAGGGTCTTGATTGACTCACCGGTAAGTCCTGAGTAAGCCGTCACACGACCTACGTTTTGGGTCGTGCCTATCGAAAAACGCTCTGACCCAATTGCGACATCATCAAAGCCGTCTCCGTCAGCGTCTCCGATTATCTCAAGATTCTCGCCAAACCTAACCTCCACTCTTCGGTCGCCTGACCACTCGTACAGCCGGGTCAAGTCGGCGCCCGAATACAAGAAAACTTTGCCCCCCTCGAAGAGTAGACCAGACACAAGGAGGTCAGCGAGACCGTCGCCGTTCGCATCCCCCCCTGCATCGACACGCCAACCGAACAAGTTGAAGGCCGTGCCCGATTCGATCGTCGTCTCCAAGGTACCCTGGAGACCCCGAAATGCGTACACCTTCCCCGTCGCCGGTCCGAGGTCTCCATCGAATTCTGGCGCTGAAACATAGAAACGGTCTGTGCCGTCACCAGCTAACGCGACCGAGCCTCCAAATTGATCACCCTGATTTTCGCCCTCTTGGGACCATAACTGGTCTCCCGTTTTTCCCGAATACAGATACACCTTCCCACTAGACGTTCCGGCGAACCCCTTATGAAACGGAGCACCCACTAGAACGTCTACGCATCCATCCCCATCCAGATCAGCTCGCGTTGAGATCGACCACCCTAGTTCATCCCCAAACCCTTCTCCTTCCCGTCGCCAAAGCTCCTCACCAGTCGCACCGGAGAACGCGATCACACAGCCACCTGGACCACCCCTTGCCTGAACGACAGCGTCGGCGAAACCGTCACCGTTCAGATCACTTGCAAGGACTGCCGTTCGACCCAGCTTGTCGCCAAGCTCGCCCTCCCAGCATCGAAGAATGGCACCCGTCGATCCGGACCTGACGTAGACCTTTCCTCGACTTCCCGGAAGCTCACAAGGCGAGCCATGAAGAACGTCGAAGACTCCGTCCCCGTCAACGTCACCCCCTCCCGACAACACCGGATTCCCAGTGAGCGTCTCTTGTTCCCGGGTCCAGAAGAATACCTCGTCACGGCCCGTCAAAACATAGACCCGTCCTTTTCTCATACCTCCTGATCGCGCTGAACTCGCCCCCACTACAGCGTCCGCGTTGCCATCGCCATCACTGTCTCCTCCGAGCGAAACGGCGCCCCCAAGCTCATCCTGCGCCCTTCGACCGAGCACTCTCCAAGCAATGTCTCCGGAATGACCCGAGAGAAGATACGCCCGGCCTCCCAACGCACCGCCCTCTCCTCGCTCCTTCGGCGCACCAACAAGAGCATCCGGGAAGCCATCCCCCGAACTATCCTCTCCGATTGAGACTGAAAAACCGAACTCACCACTGTCGGCTTCTCCTTCCCGAGACCAAAGTAGCGACGAGTTCCGGCCAGAGTACGCATACACTTTGCCAGTATCG
>JAJDCM010000327.1 GCA_029260825.1 Planctomycetota bacterium
GACCTGAAGAAGAGGTGCCCACCTCGAAGACCGAGACATCCGCCTCTTCAAGGCGACTCGAGCTCCACTCCCTTGAATGGCCACCCTGGACGCAAGAGCCATATCGGCCCCCGCAAGCTCGAAGACAGCAGCTCCTCCGCCATCGGTCAGGTGGACGGAAAACGTACGCCCGCCATCGAAACCAAACCGCTTCTGAAACTTTCCCCCGCAAACGAAAGGGCCAAGAGCATCCCGCGGAGGAACGAACACGCCGCCGGTAAGCCGCGCTCGGAGTGACTGCACCGTTTGCATCAACACGACCCCGCCCGGAGCAAGCATCCGGGAGAGTTCGGAAAAGACGACCCGAGGCAGCACTCGCTGAAAAACCCGGCCCCACCCGGGAGCCAGGACAATGGTACTTGCCCCGCCATCGGGAACCGGAAGGCGCAACATTTCATTCAGACAAAGCGCCTCGAAGTTCGGAGCTGCCGCCTTGGATGCCCGATGTTTCAGACGCAAGATGGTCTGAGGATGGGGACCGATCACCAGGGAGCTTTCAAACTCCGCGGCGGCAAGAAGGAGACTATCGTCGTCCTGCTCGCCGATGAATACCAGAGTGCCGCCCTTCCCTTCGGGTAACAAAAGGCGCCAAAGGCCTCGCACTGCCATGCCCTATGCTCTCCAGTATCCCCGAGAAAAGACCACGAGAACGGTATAAAGCTCAAGACGTCCAAGCAACATCATGAAGGTCAACACAGCTTTGCCCCACTGGTTCACTTCAGAGAAGTTCTCCGTGGGCCCCACGTTTCCAAGACCAGGACCGATGTTCGAGACGCAGGCGATCACCGCCGTTCCTCCCGAAACCAGGTCCATTCCCAGAGCAGTCATGATCATCGTCCCGGCAAACAGAAGTAGAAAGTAAATCATGATGAAGCTCAAGACCATGGACGTGATGCTGTCCGGAACCAGCCGCCCTCCCAACCTCACTCTCAGAATGGCGTGAGGATGAAGAAGCTTTCTCATCTCCAGACGAACGTGTTGGAGAAGGAGCTGAATCCGCATCACCTTCAACCCTCCTGCCGTCGACCCGGCCATTCCCCCCATGAACATCAAGCTCAAGAGCAGGAACTGGGAAAGGGCCGACCAAAGGCAGTAGTCCGCCGTGGCGTAGCCGGTGGTCGTTATGATCGACACCGTCTGAAACGAAGCCTCTCGAAAAGCGAGTTCAGCAGGCTTTTCCCTGGCAAAAACAAGTTCTGCCATGATCATCAGGGTGACCACCCCGGTGGCGACGAAGTAGAAACGAAACTCCGGGCTCCTCCAGAAACTCCCGATCCGTCCTCGCAACGCATAAAAATGCAGGGTGAAGTTTGTGCCGGCCAGGAACATGAACACCACCACCACATACTGCAGGAACGGACTTTCAAACGCGCCCATGGACTGATTGCGGGTGGAGAATCCGCCTGTAGCCATCGTGCCGAACGTGTGACAAACGCTGTCAAAAAGGTTCATGCCTCCCAACAGCAGGAGGATCGCCTCGACAACCGAAAGAAGAATGTATACGCCCCAGAGGATTCGGGCGGTTTCAACCATCCGTGGAGTCAGCTTGTCGGTGACCGGCCCGGGGAGCTCGGCCTTCGCAAGGGACATGCCCCCCACCCCAAGAAAAGGGAGGACCGCGACGGTGAGCACGATGATCCCCATTCCGCCGATCCAGTGGGTCATGCTTCGCCAGAAAAGAACTCCGTGAGGAAGAGATTCTATATCCGTGAGAATGGAAGCACCGGTGGTCGTAAAACCCGACATCGATTCAAAAACCGCATCGACAGAATTGGGGATTGCCCCGGACACGATGAAGGGAAGAGCGCCAAAGATGGACATGACCACCCAGGAGGCGGTCACGATCATGTAGCCCTCTTTCCCTCGAATCTCTCCCTTTCGATGACGAAAGGCGATCAGCAGAGCAGCCCCCACAAGGAGCGTGATCGAAACGGAAAAGACAAAGGCTTTCGCGTCTCCATCTCCATAGATCAGCGCCACTACAAGGGGAACCATCATGGTGATCCCGATGCTCAGCACCAGGTATCCAAGGACGAAAAAGACGACGCCGAATCTCACCGATGGTGCTCCTCGATCGAAGGTCCGCCGCCTGAATAAACCGATGCTCCCGGAATGCGACGATCCGTCAAGAGAACATGTCCATCACAGCGTCCACGGCGTCGGGAAGTGTAAAGAGAATGATCCGATCCATCGGTTTCAGTTCTGTCTTTCCTGTAGCGATCGTTACCTTCGCTCCCCGGACGTGGGCTCCGATGACGACTCCCCGGGGGAATTCAATCTCTTCCAGTCTCTTTCCGGAAAGAACCGAGGTCTCCGCGACCTGAAATTCGATGGCTTCGGCGGGTATGCCTTTGGTCCCGGCAACCGAAACGATCTGTCGACCCTTGCGAATGTATTTGAGGATCGCGTTCGAGGTGAGCCGATGCAAGTTGACCGCCGCCTCCAGTCCGATCGTCTTGATGATGGGGAGATACTCCCATTTGGAAACCAGAGTGACCACCCGGGGTACCTGGAGATGACGGGCTACGAGAGAACAGACCACATTGTGCTCATCATCATCGGTCGCGGCAATGAAGGCATCCATCTCATCGACCCCCTCCTGAGCAAGAAGGTCGACATCCGCCGCCATGCCTCGCACGACCATGGTCTCCTTCAAGAGATCCGCCGCCTCTTCCGACTTGGTCCGCGATGACTCGATCAGCTTGATGTTGCATTTGCGATCCCCTTCCAGGTCCCGTGCAACCTGGATTCCAACGAGCCCCGCCCCCAGGATCATGACGTTCTTGCAGGGTTGAACCGGAATTCCTGCCATCTCTCCGATCTTGCTCACGTGCTTGCTGAGTGCAACCATGTAAACCCGATCTCCCAGCTCGATGGAGGCCCCGCCGGTCGGGCTGATCGTCTCTCCGTTCCGGTCAATCGCGACGACGCGGAACGCAAATTCCTTGTAGATTTCGCCGAGTTCCGCCAGCGTCTTACCCAGGACAGGAGAATCCTCGGTCGGCATCACCCCGGCAACGTGGACCTTTCCTTCTTCAAACACCATGTGCTCGAAAGCATATCCGTGCCGGAGGAGACGCACGATTTCCCGGGCGGCTTCCTGTTCCGGATGGATGAAGAGGTCCACCCCGAGCTGGCTGGGCGGAACAAGATCATTGCGGCGAGTGAACTCAACATTCCGCACCCGAGCAATCCGGGTCTTGGCCCCCAGCACTCGCCCAATGGTGCAGGCAAGAATGTTCACTTCATCGACCGAGGTCACCGCGATCATGGTGTCGACCGCACCGACCTCCGCCTGAATGAGGAGTTCGGGGCTCGTGGCATTGCCATGGTAGGCGAGACAATCGATCTGCTCCTGAACGAGAGCGACACGCTCAGGATTCGATTCGACCACGACGATGTCGTGATTCTCCTGAGCCAATGTCTTGGCCAGGTGAAATCCGACTTCTCCAGCACCTAGGATTGCAATCTTCAAGGTCGCCCGCTTTTCCTCACAGGTTGCGGCTCACAGCACCAAAGTAAAAGCCAAGAGGCGGGGACGCAACCCAATGGACCCGGGGGAACTTGCATCTTGATACGCCCCATTCAACGACGGGCCTCGTCCCCTACTTGTAAGGACTCTAGCCCGAATTATTCATGCACGATAGAATGCTCGGCCATGAACACGAAAAACCAAAACAAATTGCAAAGATACGTGGGTCGACACGTGGTTGTTACGGGTGCCGGCACCGGAATCGGACAAGCCATAGCGCTTCGCCTTGCCCAGGAAGGGGCCAATCTCAGCCTCTTCGCCCGGGATGCATCCAGGCTCGAGGAAACCGCCAAGAAAGCCAAAACAGACTCGGATGCGCAAGTCGTCACCGCTTCGTGCGACATTCGGGACCGAGAGCAGGTAAATCAACGATTCAAAGAGGCATTTTCTGCACTTGGGCCGATTTTCGCTGTCATCGCGAATAGCGGTGTAGGCGGCCCCAATGCCCCTGGCCCTGACGATCGATTTGACGACCTCATTGCCACAAACCTGACGGGAACCTATTCCTGCCTTCGAGCGGCCGAACGCCATCTTCTTCCGGGCCCGAACGCCCGCCATCTGGTCATCATTTCGTCCATCCTTGCCCGCCTGGGAGTTCCCGGGTACACGGGCTATTGCGCGTCCAAAGCAGCTCTCAACGGCCTTGGCCGTTCTCTTGCCGTGGAATTGGCCTCCCAAAACATTCAAGTGAACTCGATATGCCCGGGCTGGGTCGACACTTCGATGGCCTGGGAGGGCATTGACGGCATCGCAAATGCCATGGGAACAACCCGTGATGAAGCCTTCAAAGGTGCCATGTCTGCGGTGCCTCTGGGACGGATGGGGAAACCCGCTGACATCGCCGGAATGGTGGCCTGGCTCCTTTCCGACGACGCAAAGGGAGTCACCGGTCAAGCCCTGGATATGAATGGGGGTGCCTTCATGACCTGATGGCCGGGGTCAGATGGGGGAGAGAAAAAGGCCCATCACCATGAAGCCATTATGGGCGGAATGGATCGCTATCGTCGCCGGAAGGGATCGGGTCCGGGTGTAGACACCTCCCATGATGAGCGAGAGCACGAGGATCGGCCCGAACGTCGACGTTGTGTGGACCAAGGCGAACACCCAGGACGACAAAAACACGGCCGGGACCGCTGGCATCCAGCGTCGAAATCCTCCCAGTAACAATCCCCGGAACAGGAACTCCTCGTAGATTGGAACCAGGATCACGGTCGAAAACACAAAGACGGCAATCAAGAGCACATCTGCCGGCTGACCATCCGTTGGACGCACCTTCTCGAGCAAGACCGTCACGACTTCCTGAGGCTCAACTTGAAACCCAAACATCTCCAGGAACTTGGCCCAGATCACGCGAGAAAGAAAAACCCCCGGAACAAACACCCCGTAGGCAGCAAGCCCAAAAGCAATGGGCTTCCCGACTCCCTCCAGTTCCAGGCCAAAATGCCCGAACCGGATCTTCCGCAAGGTCATCAAAAGGATGAGAACGGCGGCAGCGCCAGCCCCGGTGACGAGAAAACCCAGAGCATGGGACCATGCACTGACTTCTACCCCCTCTGTTCTTCCCGACGTCAGAACCAGCCCGGCCATCCCCGAGAATGCAAAGAATGTCAGAGCAAGAAGGGCAAGATCGCCGGGAGTCCACGGGATATCGAGAAAATCCGGTGGAGAGCCCATTTCACCCCGAAGATTTTGGAAACGACGAAGAAAAAGAACCCAGATTCCCGTGAGCACCAGAAGGGTCAAGCCCGGGACCAACCAGCTGGCCATCTACGACTCCTTAATCACGATTTGGTGCTTGTCCATTCGGTACTGTAAAGTTCGCCGGGTCATGCCCAGGACACGGGCAGCTTCGGATTGATTCCAGCCACAGCGTTCGAGCCCCAGCATGAGAACGTCTCGCTCGAAGTTTGTGTAGGAGTATTCGGGGCTGGAGAAGAGACGATCTACCGGATTAACCTGCTCCGCTCGGACGTCTCCGCTGGTGAAGGAAACAAGATCGGGAGTAACCTCACCCCCTCTTCCCATCACCACCGCCCTTTCCATGCAATTTTCAAGCTCCCGCACATTCCCCGGCCAATGATAAGCCGCAAGTCGTTCCTGGGTCTCCGCACTCAAGCCCGTGTAGCTTCGCCGATTCTTCTCCGCCGCTCGTTGAAGGAAGTGATTCGCCAGAAGGAGAACGTCTCCCTCCCGCTTCCTGAGCGGCGGCAGATTAATCGGTATCACCGCGATCCGATAGAAAAGATCCTCCCGAAACTTCCCTTCCTTGACCAGCTCTTCCAGGTTCTTGTTGGTGGCCGTGACGAGTCGAACGTCCACTTGAATGGTCTCGGTGCCGCCAAGCCGCTCGAATTCGTGTTCCTGCAAGATGCGAAGAAGCTTGACCTGGAGATGACCCGGCATCTCACCGATTTCATCCAGAAAGAGAGTCCCCTTGTGAGCCCGCTCGAACCGTCCCTTTCGCGCACCATGCGCTCCGGTGAATGCTCCCTTTTCGTGGCCAAACAGTTCATCCTCAAGAAGTGTCTCGGGAATCGCGGCGCAGTTCACCTTGATCATGGGCTGATTGGCGCGGGGGCTGTCTTGATGAAGCTTGTTCGCGATGAGCTCTTTTCCCGTTCCATGTTCCCCGAGCAGTAGAACCGTAGCATCACTGGCCGCGACCATATCGACCTGCTCCAGAAGAAGCTGCATCTGGGACGATTTGCCGATAATATTTCCATCGTTTCCCCCGCCAGCTCCGATTCTGGCACGCAAGGCAGCGTTTTCGGACTTCAGCCGGTCAAACTCGAAGGCCCGATCAAAAATGGCCATCAGCTCGTCGGTATTGACAGGCTTTTGAATGTAGTCAAACACACCATCTTTGAGTGCGTTGACCGCCGTCTCCACGGTTCCAAACGCCGTCATGATGATGAAAATGAGGCTCGGATCGTTCTCCTTGGTCTTGCGAAAGAGATCGTACCCGCTCATGTCCGGCATTCTCAGATCGGAAAGAACGATTCGATAGGAGCCATCTTTGATCTTCTGCTCGGCCTCGCTCGCCGAATGGATCACGTCCACATTCAGCCCCTCGAGCGAAAGGACCTGACGAAGCATCTCGGCTTGATTCCGATCGTCATCGACAACGAGGATCTTCCCCTCGGCCATATCTACTTCTCCGGAGTCAGGGGCTCCTCGTCCGACTTCCCGATCAGGGGCAACTGAATCACAAACTCCGCCCCCCCTTCTTCTCTGGAAACGGCTCGGATCGTCCCCCGATGGGATTCAATAATGCTCCTCGAGAGGGTCAGGCCAAGGCCCAGGCCTCCGGGAACCGTAGAGTAATAAGGGTTAAAAATCCGGTCAGGATTCTCGAGCTGAAACCCGGGTCCCGAGTCTCGGATGATCACCCGACAAGACCCGCCCTCGGTGGAAACGAGAACCTGAATTTTGCCCCCGCTCTGGAGGGTCTCGATGGAATTCTGGAGGATATTGACGAAGGCCTCGGAAAGGTGGCCCGTGTCCGCATCAACCTGGCCATCCTCCACGACCGACAGGGAAAAAGAGATCCCTTTTTCTTCCGCTTGGGGGGTCAGAGAATCGGAAAGCCGAGTCAGTAAGTCTTTGATAGAAGTCGGCTTGAGGGCGAGGTCGGGGACTCGAGAGAAGCTGACAAAGTTGTCGATGATCTTCTTGATCTTCCCCAATTCGAAGTGAATCACCCCGAAATACTCTCGGAACTCCTCGAGATCCAGACCCTTCTTCTCAAAGAGCTTCTGGAGCACCTGAGAGGCAAGAGAGATGGTGTTTACCGGGTTTCGGATTTCATGAGCCACCCCCGATGCGAGATCGGCCAGTGCTTCAGGCTCCAGAGCCTTCGGGTTCGGCTGATGAGGGGTCACAAGAAGGCCTGCACCATTTGGGGATGAGATCGAAGGACAAAACACAAACGCTTGCTGCACAATCAATTACATGGTGAACCAAATGGTTATTCTACCAGAGATACCCCCAATCCACAAGCCTGGCCGGTTTCCTTGACTTCAGAATCGGTCATGCTAGTCTACAAGGCGCAAAGCTGCGTCATGGTTCCGGCGACGTCTTCAAAGTGGGGTTTTATCCCGCTTTTTTTGTTGGCACGGCCGGTTTCAGGGCCAGGGGGGAAGATGTCACCCCCTCTTGATCTATGTGATCTATGTGATCTATGGGTTCTATGTGATCTATGGGTTCTATGGGCTCAATCCATCATTTAATGTTGGGTTTCCCGGGGGCGTAGTAGCAGGTGACGAAATGGCCGATCGTGTCGGAATGACCCGGCGGCATCGTACAGATGTGGGATACCACGACGCGAACTAGGTAACGCATGAACGGCGAACTCCTAAGAATTATCGACGCGATCCATCGCGACAAGGATATCGACAAAGAGGTCCTGCTCGAAGGGATCGAATCGGCGCTCCTCACCGCAGCCAAGAAACGGCTGGGGAACAAGAGCAACCTTTCGATTCACATCGATCGCAAGACCGGCGAGTTGATGGTTCTTGAAGACAATGAAACCGTCGTCCCGATCGACCTCGGACGGATTGCCGCCCAAACCGCGAAACAAGTGATCATTCAGAAGATTCGCGAGGCCGAACGAGACTCCATCTTCGAGGACTACGATAAACGCTCCAAGTCGATCATGAGCGGTACCGTCCAGAGATTTGAGTCAGGGAACCTCATCGTGAACCTCGGAAAGACCGAGGGTTACTTGCCAAAACATGAGCAAGTTCGCGGGGAAAACTATCACGTCGGTGATCGCATTCGAGCGTTCATGGTCGACGTAAAGAAGGTAGGCCAGAAGGTCAAGATCAACCTCTCTCGCACCCACCCCGACCTTGTCAGCCGCCTCTTTGAGCTTGAAGTCCCCGAAATCTCGGAGGGAGTGATCGAGGTCAAAGGCCTGGCCCGAGAGCCCGGTTACCGCACAAAAATCGCCGTCGAATCAAATGACAGCAAGATCGACTGTGTCGGCGCGTGCGTCGGCGTCCGCGGCACCCGGATCAAGAACATCGCGGATGAACTGAACGGCGAGAAGATCGACATCATCCGGTTCAGTGAAGATCCGGACCAGCTCATCGTCAACGCTCTCAAGCCGGCAATCATCAATTCAATTATCCTCGATGAGGACAACTATACCGCTCTTGTCATTGTCGATGAGGAACAGCTCAGCCTCGCCATCGGCAAGAAGGGGCAAAACGTCCGCCTGGCTGCCAAGCTTTGCAGCTGGGACATCAACATCATTACCCAACAAGAGTACGACACGGGCGAACTTGAAAAAGCAAAGAAGAGAGGCATCCGCGGATCGGTAGCACAAGACCTGGAAGAAATCCTCATCGCTGAGGGAAAGATGCCGGGAGAAGATGAAGAAGGAGTCGATGCTTCGGCAACCGACGCCGGCTCAGAATCACCCGAAGAAGCTACCAGTGAAAGCCCGGAAGCCGAAACGACCCAGGCGAATACGCCTCCTTCTGATGCCGACGCGCCAGTCGAAGATCAGCTAGAAGCCGACACCCAAGCGGATGTCGAGCCGTTGCCAGATGCCCTGTCTTCAGAATCAGCCGAACCCGTGACAGAAACCGGGTCTGCGACGCCTGTGACCGAAGCTGAGCCCGGGTCCACGGTGAAAGAACCTGATCCGGAAGAAGCAAAGAAGCAAATCGAAGCGGATGAATCGGTCCCCGAGGCGGCCCAAGCTGCGGAGAGTGATCAAACAGAAGATACCTCCGAGTCGGCGGACGTCGCTCCATAAGTCCCGGTCCAGCGGGTACAACTCGCCAAGAATCGGGAATACAAAGTCAGAACAGAACGGAAGAGATACGTGAGTACGCGCCTTTATCATCTTGCCCGGCAATATCACCGGGACTTTCGACAAATGCTTGCCCTCGCCCGCGCAAAGGGGCTGGACATTCCGAGTCACCTGAGTCCTCTCGAAGACGAACAGCTCGTTCGCCTCCGGGAAGCCTTTGGAGTGGTGACCGAGGTAGCCAAACCCGAGACCGAGGAGGTCTTCGAGGAGGAGGTGCAGGTTGCCGTGGTGGAGGAGCCTGAGCCTGAGCCTGAGCCAGCTCCGCCCGAGATCGAAGTCGAGCAGGAGGTCGTCGCTCCGTCCACTCCTCCAGAAGCTGAGCCTCCGACCGCGGAAGATCCCGGGGTCGAACCAGCCGCTGCAGAGGCCGTCGAGCCGGTGGCAGCGGAAGCCCCGACTGCCGATGAAAAACCTGCTGACGACAAGCCAGCCAAAAAGACTGACGAGTCCGACGAGGAAAAACCCACCCCGATTCACGTCGATCCCCTCGAGACTTTCGTCTCGACCGGCGCTCTTGGTCGAATCGACATCGAAGCGACCCGGACTCCGGCGCGAGGCAAGAAGGACAAAGAGAAGAAGAAGGAGGTTCCCCTTCCCCAGGTCAATGCTGCCGAAGCCGCGGCAGCCAAAAAGGCCGGACCTCGGCCTGGAACCAAGAAAGATCATCAACGACCGGCAGCCGTCGATTCCCGGCCCCGCCGTCGTTTCATCAAGGTCGATCGACGCAAGTCGGGAGGCATGCGCCGCAAGTCGCGAAAAACCTCGGAAGTCACCGAATACATTCCGACCAACGTCGAGATTTCACTTCCGATTTCCATCAAAGACCTTTCAGCCTCGATCGGAATCAAGGTCAATTTGCTTCTGGGGAAACTGATCGAAATCGGAGCGATGGGTGTGACCATCAACTCCTCGATCACCGATCAAGACACCGTTGAACTGCTGGCCACCGAGTTCAAACGAGAGCTGAAGTTCAAAGAAACCAAAGATGTTGAAACCTCGGTCATCGCCGAGTTCGAAGAACAAGATGATCCGGAGAAACTCACTCAACGCTCTCCGGTTGTCACCTTCCTTGGACACGTCGACCATGGAAAAACATCCTTGCTCGACCGCATTCGAAACGCCACGGTTGCCGACTCGGAACACGGTGGAATCACCCAGCACATCGGCGCCTACAAAGTGGACGCAAGCGACGGAAAGTCGGTCGTCTTTCTCGATACACCGGGTCACGAAAAATTCACCGAAATGCGCGCCCGAGGTGCTCAGACCACGGATGTCGTGGTCCTCGTCGTCGCCGCTGACGATGGTGTCATGCCTCAGACCCAGGAGGCGATCAACCACGCCAATGCAGCCGGAGTGCCGATCGTCGTCGCCCTGAACAAGATCGACAAGTCCAACGCCAATGTGGACAAAGTCAAGCAAGAGCTCACGGGCCTTGGACTTCAGCCCGAGGAGTGGGGCGGAAAAACTGTGGTCCAGGAAGTCTCCGCGATCACGGGACAGGGGGTTGATGACCTCATTGAATACCTGTCCCTCGAAGCCGATCTCCTTGAACTGCAGGCCAACCCGAACAAGGCAGCCATCGGAACGGTCATCGAAGCCCAACGTCACGAAGGTCGAGGAGTTGTCGCCAACGTCCTGATCCAGGATGGGACTCTCAGCAAGGGTGATCACATCGTCTGCGGACGCGCCTTTGGAAAGGCACGAATCTTCCTGAGCGATAAGGGACTGGCGCTGAAGCAAGCCGGCCCCTCGACCCCGATTTCCATCTCCGGTCTCAGCGATCTCCCGGAGCCGGGCGATCGCCTCTATGTCGTCAAAGATCTCAGCACTGCCAAGACAATCGCCGAGGATCGAGTTCGTCGCCACCGAGAAACAGAGCTTTCGGAGCGAAACCCGGTCACTCTGGAAAACCTCTTCGACACACTGGCAAGCCAGAAAACCAAAGAGCTTCGCATCGTGCTGAAGGCGGACGTAAAGGGATCGGAGCAGGTGCTTCGAACCTCGATCACCGACCTGAGTACCGACGAGATCAAAGTCGTGATCCTTCACAGCGCGGTCGGTGGAATCACGGAAGCTGACGTTCAACTTGCCGACGCGTCGGATGCGATCGTCATCGGTTTCCACGTCATGGCCGACGAACGAGCGCGCTTCCTCGCCGACGAACGGAAGATCGAAATCCGGACCTACCAGGTCATCTACAAGGCGATCGAAGAACTTCGGTCGGCCATGGAAGGCCTCCTCGATCCGGAAGAGCGGGAGAAGATCACGGGCCATGTCGAGATTCGCGACATCTTCAAAATCTCCCGAGTTGGAACCATCGCCGGATGCATGATGAAGGACGGCAAGATTCGACGTTCAAGCAAGGTCAGAGTCTTCCGTGAAGGCACCAAGGTCTACGAAGGTGTGCTCGATTCTCTCAATCGCTTCAAGGACGACGTTCGCGAAGTTGATGAGGGAAAAGAATGCGGTCTCAAGGTAAAGGACTTTGATGACGTGAAGATCGGCGACATGGTTGAGGCCTACGAAATCGAGAAAATCAAACGCACCCTGGACTAGGGCGCTGTTTCTTCAGCTCCTGTATGTCCGCTAGAAGTGGCCAATGACGGTCGGGATCTTGCAGATCACTCTGAACATCAGCGACGCTCGCTCTCTGAAGGAGAAGCGCAGAGTCATCAAGAGCCTCAAGGACCGACTGCGA
>JAJDCM010000328.1 GCA_029260825.1 Planctomycetota bacterium
ACCGCAGCGGCTACAATTGTGACGTCCTTTTTCTCACCGGCAGATAGGTGGGGGTAGAGCTGGGACATGACCAGTTCCGTTACCGAGGTAGCGAAATGCTCTTCGGCGACACTGAGATCTCCAAGGAGCCAGAGCCGACCCAGCTCTTCTTGGACCGGCACAAAGATATTTGAGTAGACCTCGGGCGCTTTCATTCCCTGCTCGACGGCCTCGAGAATGAGACGACTGGCCAGGTCTCGGCGACCGTCAAGAATCGAGACGAGGAAGCGAGCTCCGAGTTTTCCCATCGGGGTATTCGCGGAAAGCCTGGTCGGGGTTTCTTCGGCCGGAGACTCGAGCTCTTTCTCAACTTTTTCAAAGTAAGGACCGACAGCGTTGGCACAGGGTTCGGGAAGCGCTTTTTCCAGAATTCGCTCCAGTGTTTTCAAGCTTGATGCCAGGTCACTGACGGGAACACCTCGGGACAAGAATGCCTTCTTGGACCAGGAAACATTGGCGACGAATATTGCGGAATTACCAACAGCCAGGGCGGCTGAAAGCTCGAGCAGCCTCGATTCTAGATTGGTTTTCCAGTGAGAGAAGGCCTTGGGTTCATAGCGTTGCTTGAGCTCGGTGTTCTGCTCGAGGAGTAGCTCGGCGGCATGGGAAGCCAATCCTCGAGCCGACGTCTTCACGAGAACAGAGGCATATCGATGATCTTGATGGGCATTGTTCATGGCTAAAGCCTATCTTCCGGAGAGTGGGCCTTCACGTCAAGGGGGACCCCTCCAAGGATCTCAACGATCTTCTCCGATCGATACTGAAAGATTCTCCGGAGGTCCGGTCGAACGAAGAGATTGTTGATCAAGGATCCCCCAGCTGCTGCATAGGATATTTTATCGATGATCTTGGTTCCCCCATCCGGACCTGGCTCGAAGATGTGTTCGTGGATCCATACCTTGTAGGGGCCCTTCAGCTGCTCGTCCACGAATCGAAAAGGTGGTTTGCAGTCCGTGATCTGGCTCGTCCACCGGATGGGAATTCCGTGAATGCGCAGCTTGTAGTCAATGGTTGCTCCCTGTTTCATTTGTACCGGCTGTGGACTCACGATCCGGAACCGAAGCCAGGGAGGAGTGATTCGCTCCAGGTTTTCTGGATTGGCGAAGAAGTCATAGACTTTCTCAAGAGGTTGTTCCAGGGTCAGTTCCTGCCTCAAAGTGTGGAGTTTCATTTCAGGACCGTTCTCTTCTCATTGTCAGCCCATCGAAAAGCTCTCAAGTGATCAAGAGACCGGACGAAGATCTCGTCCTTGACCAGAGCTAGATGAGCCCAGGATTCCGTCTTTGCAACCTGCCGTTGATCGAGGACCGTGAATTCTTCGGGATTGGCATCGAAAAGGAACAGCTCCCCACCTTCGTCCAGCGCGAGGATTTGCTCACCTTGAGTCACCATGCTCATGTACTTGCCGAAGCGTTGACTGGTTGTCCAGGTTCGATCGCCGTTTCTCAGGTCGATACAGGTGATGCGCTGGTTGCGAAGATGCATGTAGAGGTGATCGCCCACGACCACCGGAGAGGACATGTACGCCTGGGACCTATCCGTCCAGGCTTCCGTCACACTGAAGCCGTCGTCCTTTTCGTTGATTTCCAGGAGAAAGCTTCCTCCTCCGTAGCTGCTCGTGAACACGAAGTTGTTCCAGATGATGGGAGTGAGGATGTTCATGCCGCGAAAGGAAGGGATGTCCTTTTCCCAAAGGACGTCTCCCGTGTTGGCGTCGACACCGGCCAAGCGCTCGCGGGTCTGGACGACGAGCTGAAGCCGTCCACAGAGGGTTGACAGGATGGGTGAGGAAAAGGCGCTTCCCATGCCGGCGCCAGAATCTTTGAGTGACATCCAGAGGATTTTGCCTGTCTTCTTGTCGAGCTTGGAGAGAGACGAACCCGCCTGGATGAACAGGCTGTCCGCGGTGACGAGCGGCGAGCAAACGAGACCAAACGACGGTAAAGACGTCTTCAGTTGTTCCACGAAGTCAACGGCCCAGATTTTCTCTCCGGTCTTCGCGTCAATACAAACCAGATAATCCCGGATGCCGCCAATGTAGAGCCTCCCGTCATCATAGGTCGGAGTGGAGCGGATCCAGGATCCATTGGCTCTGGCGAAGAAGGGCACCGACATCGCGCCTTTCCAGTCGCTTGACCACAGTTCTTTTCCGGAAGATCGGGAAAACGCGCGGACGACTTCATCTTCTTCGTTCACGGTTTCGGTGATCAGAACCCGATCTCTCAGAACGATCGGCCCGCTGTAGCTGGGACCGAGCTTGACACTCCACGATTCGGAGAGATTCTCCAGATTGAGGGGCCATTTTGCCGGAGGAGACTGGCCGTCCCGGGTAGGGCCTCTCCACTGGGACCAGATTGGCATTGTCTCGCCGGTTCCTTCTGATGCGGGTGAAGCGAAGGAGGCACCCGGGAGGATCAGGATGAGAAGAAGTCCGATCTCGGTGAATCGGGGAGGAATCCAGCTCATAAAGTATTTCCTTCGAGGTTGATAGGGCGTTTGGTTCAATTTCAGGGTGCCGGAAGGCTCAGGCCGTCCGTCGGTCATGGAAAGCTATTCGTACCGGGACGAATTTTGGATTCGCCGGGAAAGAGTTTGCGACACAAAAAGGGTAGGAGTCAGGGTGGCAGAGCCACTTCTTTTCAGAGTCGCGAATCAAGAATGCATGGCCATCGAGCTCGTGCTCGAACGCTATGGTTCCCTGGTGTGGTCACTTGCACGTCGTTTTTGTGGGAACGTTGTCGAAGCGGAGGATGCGGTCCAGGAGATCTTCCTCGAGGTGTGGAGGAGTGCGGGCCGCTACAATCCGGACCTTGCGTCTGAATCGACGTTCATCTCGACCATTGCCCGTCGCCGGCTCATCGACCGGCGGCGAAAGGCCGAGCGGCGTCCAGACCCTGTCCCTCTTCCGGAGGAGCTCGTTGCGAAGGATCCAGGCGTGGATCGAGCCGAGCTTGCCGACGAAGCCTCCCGGGTCATCGACGCGCTGGAGCAACTTCGTCCCGACCAAAAAAAGGTACTCGAGCTATCGATCTACAAGGGGCTCACCCACGAGAAGATATCCTCATCCACCGGAATGCCTCTTGGAACGGTCAAACTCATGCTCGTCGAGGATTGATGAGAGTTCGCGAATTGCTCGGCCAGGACGACGGTTCGGAAGAAATCCCCGGGGAAGATACGGGCTGCTAGTGGGGTAGGGTCAAATCGGCGAATTTTCTTTCAAATGAGGTGTCAGGGTTTGCTCGCCCTCTCGCTTGCTTCTTCCAGTGCAACCGGTGCCTGGGCCGCAAGGCCGATTTCAGATTCTTCGGGAAGTGGTATTCGCTGGCTTGGGGGTAAAGATCCATGTGGAAATTCGTTCGATACTTTCTGTCGGGAGGCGCTCTTCTGGCAGTCCTCCTCTGGACGAGCGTGACGGCGGCGGTTGCAGGGCCCGGTTTTCTACGAATCAGCCAGACCGCGGCGGGGGTCGGGGGCAATAATCAGAGCCAGAATGCGGTCATTTCAAATGACGGAAGAAGTGTTGTCTTCGGTTCGGGAGCGACCAACCTGGGGTCACAGATGCTGGGTAGCAAGGTCTATCTTTTTGATCGAGATCCGAACCTCGACGGTGTCTTTCTCGAAGGTGAAGGGAGGCTCCTTCTCGTTGCTGATGGTCTCGGCATTGCCTCCTGTCAAGCGATCTCTGGGGATGGAAGGCACGTGTTTTACACCGGAGGGTTGACTCAGCACCTTTGGACCCACGATCGAGATCCTGATGGCAACGGAGTCTTTGACGAGCAGGCTTCCGCGCCGGTCCCCCTCCTCCCGAACGGAGCAATCGCCCAGAGGGGGGCCTCGGAAGATGGACGTTTCGTTGCTTTCAGTTCCCGGATGGGACTGGTTCCGCAAGACACGAATGGGCTGCTTGATATCTATGTCCTGGATCGTGACCTGGATGGGAATGGGATCTTCGATGAGGGGAACGAGTTGATCCACCTCGTGAGCAAGAGTAGCGGGGGAGGACCGGGAAACGAACATTCTCATGAGCCAGTGATTTCCGGCGATGGTCGCCACGTCTCGTTTTCGAGTGAGTCGTCGAATCTTGTTCCCGGTGACACGAACGGCGCCGGGGATGTCTTTGCTCACGACCTTTTGACCGGAATCACGATCCGGGTCAGCGTCACCAGCAGCGGACAGCAGGCCACCGAGCATGGCTGTTGTCCCCGGTCTTCAATCTCGGAGAACGGTCGGTTCGTCGTTTTCTCATCCGCCTCGGCGGATCTGGGTGAGGTTGACTTGAATGGCCGTAATGATGTCTACCTTCGTGATCGAGACCCAGATAGCAACGGGATCTTCGACGAAGGAAATGGTGTGACATCGCTGGTCTCTTCCAGGCCCGACGGTGTTGCCGGGAATCGTGGGGGCGAGATGCCCGACATTTCATCCGATGGTCGGTTCGTGATGATGAACAGCTCTTCCACTGACCTCGTGCCCGGTCAGGACCCTTCCAATTCCTCAAGCTACGTGTTCGTGGTGGATCGAGATGTTGACGAGAACGGGATTTTCGATGAGGGAAACCGTGTCATTCGTCGGTCAAGCGACACTCCCGAAGGAATGGTGGCAGGTCACAGTACGGTTGCGCTCACGATCTCCGATGACGGCAAGCATTTCGCTTTCGAAAGCGCGGACACGAACCTGACGCCGAATGATGTCAACGGATTTCAGGATGTTTTCGTCGGGAGTTGCGGGCTACGGCAGAAGAAAATTGGACAGGGTGTAGGTGGCTTTTCCGGTCCACTGGATCTGGACGCTAGATTTTCGTCCGCTCTTTGCACTCTGACGGACCTCGATGGGGACGGGTTTGAGGATCTCATTTCCGGGGCGTCCGGACACGATGGTGGAAAAGGCGCCGTTTGGGTGCTTTTCATGAATGCAGATGGGACCGTACGAGAGGAGCAAGAAATCAGCGAGGGAAGCGGAGGATTTCTCGGTGTCCTCGGGGCCTTTGACGCATTCGGAAGCTCGGCGGTGGAGCTGGGTGACCTTGATGGGGACGGGTTTTCCGAAGTGGCAATCGGGGCACCTGGCGATTCTGATGGTGGCTCGCATCGCGGAGCCGTGTGGGTCCTCTCTCTTCTTCCGAATGGTCTTGTACACCGGGAGATCAAGATCAGTGACCTTGTCGGAGGCTTGGCCGGATCTCTTGACGATGGGGATGAGTTCGGTAGCGCCGTTGCATCTCTTGGGGATCTTGATCTCGATGGTGTTCCCGATCTAGCGGTGGGTGCTCCTTTCGATGACGACGGGGGAGCGGACCGAGGAGCGGTCTGGATAATCTTTCTGAAATCCGATGGTTCCGTCGTTGACGAGCGCAAGGTGAGTTCAACGACGGGAGGTTTCTCGGGAGTCCTCGACGAGGGAGACATCTTTTCAACCGCACTCGCCGGGGGAAATGACATGAATCTCGACGGTATCCCGGATCTCGTGGTGGGTGCCCCTGGTGATGATGATGGGGGTCTGGACCAGGGTGCGGTCTGGATTCTACGTCTTCTTCGGGATGGGAGTGTGGGTTCGAGTACGAAGATCAGCGCTTCCTCGGGATCTTTGATGGGTCCTCTTTCTCCGGGTGCCGAGTTCGGCCAGTCGATAGGGTTGATTCGTGATCTTGACTGTGATCAGGTCCCGGAGCTTGTCGTTGGAAGCCCGGGAGACGACGTCGGCGGTGACAATCAAGGAGCGGCCTGGGTGCTCCATGTTCGCCCGAATGGCAGTGTTCAGGCCGAGGAAAAAGTAGGGCCTCATCGGGGATGCTTTTCCGGTCCGCTAGAGAATGGGGATCGATTCGGCGAGTCGGTGACAGCGCTTCGAGATCTCGATGGAGACGGAGAGCCTGACCTCGTGATCGGGGCGCCCTTTGACGTTGCGGCAGGAGGTCCTCGAGGTGCCGGCTGGGTTCTTTTCGGTGACGAGAGCCGCTTCAACGCTCCGTCTCTTCCCTGTCTTCGTGTTTCTGATCTGGTCATCACGGTGACGAGTCGTCCGGCCTATCGCTACCGGCGTGTCAATGGGCTTTGGGTGAGGATTTTCTCGGGTCACTATCTGTATGCCCAAGCTCACGCCACTGTGGTTGACGATGCGGGTCGGTTGGTGCCAGGAGCGCGGGTTCGATTCGTGCTCTGCCCCATGGTGCCAGGACAGCGGCGGAGGTGCCGGGCACCTTACCGGACGACCGGAGCCCAGGGAACGACTCACCCCCACCCCTTTGGCGGATACGTTTATCGCCGGCTTAACGGACCTCCCGTTCGGTTCCGGGCCTATGTCATCAGCGTTACGAAACCCGGATACCGTTTCGACCGGGCCGGGAGTGAAATCCACGAGGATGTGGCATTCTGAGCAGCCCTTCGCTCGGGTCGTTTTTCAGACTTCCGGCTAATTACGTCGGGGTGTCTCGGCCACCAATGGTGGCATGGTCTGCTGGATTCTGGCAATCCGTGGATGATCAGCCGGAAGAGTGACTTTGTAGATGTCGATTGCCTTTTTGAGGGCATTTCGGCTGCCGTCGATATCGCCCTTTGCCTGGAGCACTCGTCCCAGGTTCAGCCATGAGTCGGCCAGGGTGGGATGGGATGGTTCAAGAGCCTTCTCGCGTGCCTCGATCCCTTCCCGGATTCGGCGTTCGGCGGTGTTAAAGTCCTTCTTGCCGAACGCAATCAGGCCCAGGTTGTTGAGGCTTCTTCCGATGTCCCGGTGAAGGTGAGGATAAGATTCCCTCAGGATGGAGAGAGCCTTGGAAACGAGCGATTCTGCCTCGTCAAGTTCATTGCGAACGAAGTGAAATTTGGCAAGGTTATTGAGAAGAATCGAAAAACCGGGGTTGTTGTTGCCTGCGATCGAGTTCGCCTTCTGGAGGAGGCTTTCACCTGCCTCGAGGTCTCCGACTCCGAGCTTTGCCAGAGCCAAGCTGTTCAGGGTTGCGGCCATGATGTCCCGATCGATTTCTTCGAGAGTAAGGCCGATCTGGGTTGCCTCCTCAAGCGGAGGGCAAGCTTCGGTGTACAGCCCTTGAAGGCAGAGTGCGGTGCCGATCTCGGAAAGGCTCAAGACGAGGAGAGACCGGTCTTCGGTCTTCCTTTTCTTGTACACCGAGTAAGCGAGTTCGGCATGGCGCCTGGCCTCGTCGAACTTCCCTCGATCCCGAAAATGGATCGCCTGATTGATGAGGCTCTCAGCGGTCTCCATTGATTCGGGGCCCGTGATTCGCTCCCTGATTTCAAGAGAGCTCTTGAAGAGTTCGTTTGCTTCGTCATGGAGACCATTGAGGGCGCATAGTTTTCCCATGGTGACCTCGATGAGGGCGGTTGTCAGTTCATCTTTGGATGGATCTTGCTCACGGAGCAGCTCGACAGATGAGGTGAGCATCTTCTTGAGAGTGATTTGGTCTGGCGGGATTCCATAGCGCTGGGAGTCGAACATGGACTCGATAAAGTTCAGAGAATCAAAGCGCTTTGCGTTGGAGAGCTTCGTTGCTTCCTGTTCCTTCTTCAGCCGATGGAGGCCAACGATTGCGATCGCAGCGGTGACGACCAAGGAGGCAATGAACAAGGCGGCAAGGGCTGTGCTGATCCGGTTTCGCCTGAGGAACTTCATGGCTCGGTAAGAGAGAGTATTTGGTCTCGCTGACACCGGGAGCCCACGAAGGAAGCGATCAACATCTTCGGACATCCGATCCAAGGATGCGTATCGCCGGGAAAGATCCGGCTTGAGGGCGGTCAGCAAGATGTTGTCGAGGTCTCCGCGGAGTTGCTTTGCGAGTCCACCAGGACTCGAACTTCTTGCGGCCGAGACCTGGTCGGGAGTGATTTCGAAGGTTGCCTTGCCGTGGGCGCGATAGCATTCCTGAGGGAGTTTGACGATGCGACTTGGCTTCTGGGGGAGTTCGGAGCAGATCGCGTTCCAGTGTTTTTGCCCTGTCGGCTCGAGGCTGGCGAAGGGGCGACGACCCGTCAGAAGCTCGTACAGAAGAGTTCCCAGGGCATAGACATCGGTTGCGGTTGTCACCGGTTTTCCCTGAAGCTGCTCAGGGCTGGCGTAGGCCAGGGTCATGGGGCGAGTTGAGCCAAGCGAGGTCGGATCGGTTGAGTTCGGGGCATCGGGGGAGAGGAATTTTGCGATCCCGAAGTCGAGGAGTTTTGGCTCGTGATTCTCGTTGACGAGAATGTTGCTCGGCTTCAGGTCGCGGTGAACGACGAGCTGTTGATGAGCAAAATGGGTTCCTGCGCAGACATCCCGAAAGAGGGAGAGTCTTTGGCGAATCGTGAGCTGGTGAAGGTCACAGTGTTCGGTAATCGGGGCACCGTTGACCTTCTCCATGACGAAGAAAGGGCGTCCGTCCGGGAGCGTTCCCGCGTCGAACAGCCGGGAAATGTTGGGGTGTTCGAGTCGAGCAAGGGCCTGTTGTTCGAGCTGGAAGCGGCGCAGGAGTTCTTCTGTGTCCATGCCACGTTTGATGACCTTGATCGCGACCTCAAGATCAAAGCGCCCGTCGGTTCGACGCCCGCCATAGACCAGGCTCATTCCTCCCGAGCCGATCAACGATTCGATGGAGTAGGGCCCCGCTCTGCTTCCGATGATGTCCTTTGCGGAGTGAGATTCTGCGAATTGCCGGGCAAACCCGTGCTCGGGTGGCTCAAGGGAGGAGCTACGTTGGTGAGATTTGAGTAAGGCGTCAACTTCGATCCGAAGATCGTTATCACCGCCGCACGATTCTTGAAGGAACGAAACGCGCTGAGATACCTCGTCAAGGTTGAGTGCCCGCTCGAAGATCTCCCGGATCCTCTCGAACCGTATTTTCGCCGTCGAGGCGGGGGGATCTTCCATCTTGCGTCTCCGTTGCCTGGTCTTCTAGTCTCTTAGCTGTCGATGGAGCCATGCGCGTGCCAAGGTCCAGTCCCGTTCGACGGTACTGGGAGAAACCCCTAGAACCAACCCTACCTCTACAACTCCAAGGCCGCCGAAGAATCTTAGCTCGACGATTTTTCCAAGTCTTGGCGCAAGTGCCTCTAGTTTCTTGAGGGCGTCATCGAGTTCGAGTACGCCCACCGACCAGGAAGAACTGGACCTCATGGTTTCTTTGAAGGGGAACCTGCGGAGTCCTCCGCCACGCTTTGTGGTTTCTTTAGCTCTGGCATGATTGAGGAGGATCTGGCGCATCAAGCGGGACGCAATCGATACCACATGGGATTCTCCTTCCCAGTCGATGCGATCGTATGCGGCGAGTCGAATATAGGTTTCGTGAACTAATGCTGTCGGTTGGAGGGTGTGATCGGCGCGTTCGGAAGACAAACAGTGAGATGCGAGTTGACGGAGCTTTCTGTAGAGCTCTCGAGAGAACTCCCGAATGGGATCCTGAGTTTCGATGGCCATGGGTTACGACCGACAATGGCACCTTGGGGCAAGGAATCAATTCATTGTACGTCATGGACATTGATCTTGGAAAGGTCGATTTAGACGAGAATAAGCCCTGTGGGATCAAGGTCGGATCTCAAGAAGAACGGCATTTGAGATACTCACAGGGGCCAGGGTCAAGGAACCCTGATCTTCTACCAAGGCCTGGAGTGTGATCTCGAGCGGGCTCCCAAGGCCATTACTTCGTGTCACGGACCATGGCGTTTTGAGGGGAGCGCCAGGAAAACCTCGAACACCCTTGCAGATCGCTGCAGGGACTCCGCTCCCCAGGATACAGCGAAATGGCTGGGGGCCGGACATGGGTTGGAGGGGCGACGGGTTCATCAAATATCCGAACTGCTCTCCCCGACTTGAAAGCAGGGTTGGATTGAGGGATGAGCCTTGCCACGCATAGAGCGCGTAGAATCCACAGGCTGGTCCGGCGGGTGGGGTTTCAAGGTTCACCGTGATCGGCTCGTTCAATCCGAGCACGACTCGTCGATCGGGGTCGTCTCCCGAAGATCCGTTCACAAAAAGTACGTCCTGGACCAACCCAAGTCCACGGTTCACGGTTCCCCTCCGGCAATCTTCAAGTTCTGCGGATCCGATGTCAGGTGCACTGACCGTGTCGCAGTCACCGTCTTCAATCCTTGCTTCGCCTCGTTGATCTGATGAGCCGATAGGACCGATGGCACTTCCTGCGTCGATCACGAAAGAATCGATCCGGGGCAGGTGGGTCTTTGTCGGACCTCCGTTGTGTTGCAAGGGAAGAAGAAGTGGATCGAGGCGGTTACTGAAGGTGCCGACAAAATCCTGGGACGGGTTGGGATACCCTTCGATAAAATCGCCTGCAATCGAGCTGTTTGTCCCGAGAACATTGTGACCGAGGGAAGAGACCGTCCCGAAGAAGTTGAACACGTCGGGCGCACCGATGTTGCCGGCGAGAATCGTACTCCGCAGGCGAAGGATCGGCCTGAAATCATTTGTTGTGCGATTGTTGAAGATATGGCCTTCGTCGGTTCCGTCATCGTCGTTTGCTGTGATCGTGCTATTGAAGATGTTGAGAATGGCGTCGGCTGATGCAGAAGTGTTCGAGATCGTACTGTTGATACCCGGGCCGGCATCTACGATGTTTCCGCTCACCGTCGAGTTGATGATGAATGTCGTTCCGTCTTGATTCCAGAGGGCTGACCCGCTGCGGGCGATGTTCTCGGTGATCAGGCAATCTCTCACCTCCAGGTCGCCTTGGACGTTCAGGACGGTTCCAACACCAAAGCTCCTATTTCCGACGATTGCGCAGGCTTCAAGGAGCAGGTTTCCTGAATTGAAGATCACGCCGCCATCCGAAATAAAACGTCCGTTCGCGATGGTGAGTCCCGAGATCTTCACCGTCGTCCCGCTGGCAATCGTCAAGAATCGAAACTCGGGTCCACCGGTGACTCGATGAATTGTAAGGAGATCGGCGCCCGGACCGAGAATCTCGAGATCCTCACTGACTTTGGTCAACCCAGCTTCCAGGTTGATGTTGCCCGTGATGCCGAATGTGATGGTGTCGCTTTCGCCGTTCAGGCTTGCGTCCAGCATCGCCTGGTCCAAAGACCCCGGTCCGTTGCTCGCGTTGGTCGTGACAAGGAAGTCCTCTGCGGCTCCGGAGGAAATCATGATCAGGGGAAGGAGGGTTCGTAGAAACCAACCTACGGGACCGGAGATAGGGGAGTTCTTCGTCGTTCTCGTCAAAGGTGTCGTGCGAGCAGTGAGAACCATAGATTTCCTCGATTCATTCGGGTCTTGGGACCCAAAGAGGGACTTGGATGCGATCGGAGAGTCCGCCGCAAGCGAGATCGTGACCGGGATGAAATTCGGCGGTGGAGCAAGGTGCCTCACACGCTCTGATGTCCGGTGTTGATCTGCACGGAAGGGCGACACAACCCGTCAAGAAAGGCAGAGATTTTCTTCGCAAACCGAGGAAATTGGATTGGATCGGATGTGCCGGATGTAATGTATTTGTGGGAATAGCTTTACGGGTACTCTTGGTGGTCCGGGTGGGCATGCAAGATCGTTTCGTGATGGACATCGAGATCGGAACTCTTAGGATATGACCATGGTCAACAATGACTCTGGTCAGTTGTCGACGAAGAGCTCTTCGTCGCGACGCGATCGAAAGCGTCAGCGAACCCGCGAAGCCCTTTATCGGGCTGCGTTGATGCTCTTCGAAAAAAACGGGTTCGATGGTACGACCGTTCAGCAGATCACCGAGAAGGCTGATGCCGGCAAAGGGACTTTCTTTCAGCATTTTCCGACCAAGGATCATGTACTCGTTGCGTATTGGGATGAGTTCAACAGCCGTCTGATCAGTGACCTCGAGTCGATCAAGAAACGCTCCACCAGGGATCGGCTTTTCACTGCCATGGAGATCTGCGGTCGGGCGGCCGAGAGGGAGCCGGCGATTGGACGAGTTCTTCTCGGGCGGGTGTTCACCAGTCCTGCGTTGATTGACTCCGATCAAGACAACGAGACCAGGTTAACGGCCTGGCTGGATGGAGTGCTTGACGAGGGGATGAAGCGCGGTGAGTTACGAAAAGATGCCGACTTCGACAGCTTTCGTTATCTGTTCATCGCGAACCTGAGCGGTGCGTTTCGCGAATATGTTCTCTTTGGTGGAGACGAGCCAGCGGAGATCATGTCGCGCCGAACCCGCTTCCTCCTTCGAGCAGTGGAGAGCCCGAGGTGAGGGGTGGGAACAGGAGTTCTGAGAACTTTACCGAACATACAAAGTCCCCGGTTGCTGGTCGACCGATCGCAATGGTTGGGAGACCGATATTGAGGAGTTGTTTTTGATGACCTCATACAAGCGCCTGTCGGTTGCATTTCTAGTTCTTACTTTCCTCGCCCCGGTTTCGGTTGCGAAGGCGCAGGGCGAGCTCATCCTGGATCAGGTCCATGGAGAATCGCTCAAGAAAACCGTCACGGGAGAATCCCAAAAGCGCACGGTGGCAGTCTACTTGCCACCTTCGTATGGGGACTCTCCGGAGCGTCGTTACCCGGTTCTCTATCTTCTGCACGGGATCGGAGGAACTCACCAGGACTGGGTCGGATCCGGGAATCAGAGCGGCCCATGGAGAACCATCCAGGATGTGATGGACCGTGGGATTGCCTTGAACAGCATTGCTGAAATGATTGTCGTTGCTCCGAACCAGATGACACGCGGGGGTGGGAGCTTCTACACGAACTCGAAGGCGACCGGTGCCTGGGAGGACTTCACGGTTGTAGACCTCGTGAACTACGCGGATACAACCTACCGCACTCTTCCTCAATCTTCCAGTCGCGGCATTGCCGGCCATTCCATGGGCGGGTATGGCGCGATCAAGATCAGCATGAAGCATCCGGAAACTTTCCAGGTGGTCTATGGGATGAACGCAGCGCTGCTTGGTTGGGCTGGAGACATAACGGCCGAGAACACGGCGTATATCCGGGCGGCGAAGGCGACTCCCAAGACGTTGAATCCGAGGAAGGATTTCTATCCACCGTCGATTATTTGCGTCGCCCAGGCATTCTCTCCGAACGTGGAAAGACCCCCATTCTATATGGAACTTCCCTTTGCTGTTCGGGAGGGAAAGCTACAGCCGGTGGAGCCGGTTCATGAACTCTGGACGAAGAATATGCCTCTCTATATGTTGGAAGACCATCAGGAAAACCTTCGGTCCTTACATGCTCTGCGCTTCGATTCGGGGACCTACGATGAGTTCTCTCACATCGTGGCCACGAATCGAACGCTCTCGGAGCGTCTAAAAGAGCTGTCGATCCCACACACGTTCGAAGAATACAACGGCGATCACCGAAACAGGCTCTGGGGAAAAGAAGGAAGGATCGCCACCGAGGTTCTCCCTTTCTTCTCGCGTCAGCTCGTCTTTGACAGGGAAGCTTCGAGTTCGGCGCGGCGTTAGGTCTTGTCCCTCCGGTCGACCCTCCCGCATGAGTTGTCGCTCTAATTCAGGATCATGGCACGAGTGATGCTGATCGACACCGCTCCACCTTTTTCCTGGGAGGGTTCCTCGAATCGGGGCTTTGGAATACGAATTCGAGCTGTCTCTGTTTCTTCCAGGCCAGCCTGCAGTGCTCTTGCGACCTCGGCGAGTCTCGATTCTCCAAGAGAGATGCAAGAAAGGAGGGTTCTGCGGGGAGCATGATGCTCGGAACCGGGTCGAAGGATGGAGAGTATGCGGTCCAGAGAATCCTCGAGTGCCCCCAGCTGGTGATCGATGGTGTTGAGCTTTCCGCGTAGCTGGACGGCTTGATCTTGCTGGCCGCTGCTCAGTGCTGCTCGAGTTTCAGCTGCGACTTCCGCGCGACTCTGGAGAAGCAACTTCTTGCGAAGCCGGAGTCGGGATGCGAGGGCTCGGCAGTCTTCGGCTGACGGATTCGCCCGTACTGCCGCCTTTTTCAGGTCGATGGCTCCGAGTTCATGGCGAAGAGTGACCACCAGATCTTCGTTCTCTCGAAGCTTTTCGATGAGGTCGGTGATCGCTTTCTTGGAACTTGCGGACAGGGTGGAATCGCCGGAGGCGAACTGAACGAGAAGGGCCTCGTCCCCCTCATCCTCCGTGTCGTCGCTGGTGAGCCCGGTGAGATTGCCGACGGTTCCGGCTACTCGGAATACCGAGGACTGCAAGGCGTTGCTGATCAAGGTTCCCAGGGTTGAGATCGCAACCCGAGAAATCTCTCCTGCGGTGATCCCGTCCTTTTTGATCTCGAGATCGAGAGGGATTTCGATGACTCCCGCTTCGTCGCGCAACGCGAAGAGAACAAGGTCGAGAGGGGCGGGTAGCTGAAGGTATTTTGAGATGGGGCCGTTGGCATCCTCGGAGAGGTCGAGATCCGTCAGGGTAAGGATTGCCCGTGGTTGCAAGGAACCATCTCCCGGAAGGCGAACGTCAAAGCCGGCGTCGAAAACCCCATCGTCGAGGGTGACGCCGAAATCGTCTGCGGCTCCTTTGAAGTTCGAGAGTTCAAGAGCGGTAACGTTGGCCTTGACATATCCCGCAAGCTCGGGAAAAAGGGAGATCTGGCCCGAGGCAGCAACCTCGCCAAAGGGACGGGTGAGCTCATCCGGGTTTTCCGGAAGCGAGACCGGACTCGAGCGAGTGATGATCGAAAATCGGACGTTCTTCTTTGCTTGCAGAAGCTGACTGCTCAGGCCCCGCACCTCGATTTCGAGATCGGAGATGGGAATCAACACCGGAGGATCCGAAGCTTCGTCCCGGATATCGAACTCAACTCCGCGGATCAGAACGTTTGCGATTGCGATCTCTCCTGCGAGTTTTTCTGGCTCTGGTTCTGGCTCCTGCATTTTGATGTTTGCGGGGGCGGAACCCTCGAGATCGACCTCGCCCTCCGAGGTCGGCCCGAAAGCCGGGAGGATGAACCGCAGACCGCCGATTCGCAAGCCATCCTCTTTTCGAACGAGGGTTCCCCGGGGATTTGCCACTTCGATGTTCCGCACCCGGATTTCACCCGTTTCGAGCTGGATTCGATTGGCATCGATGAGGATCTGTTCGACGCTCAAGAGAGAGGGGCCACCGTCCTGTCGAAGATCGATGTTGCTGAGCACGGTCTCAACCCCGAAACTCCGGCGAAGATTGAAATCAAGCGGATGACGTCGTCGCGTCTTGAGGGTGACCCGGGCTTCGCCCTTCAAGCGGCCCTTCGTGAACTCGGTCGCGTCGAGCATGCCCGCAAGGGCGGGAGCCGCGGCGTTCACACCGGTTCCTTCGATTCCACTCAGGTTCCAGCGTAGAGTAAGGTGAGGTTCCGGCGCGAAGGGGAGGGCCTCGACCACGGCGTCGATGTCGGCCGAAATCGGATCGAGCTTTCCCTGGACCTGAAAGACGGCCGGGGGCCGGTCCCAGGCTTCGTCTCCGAGCATGACGATCGGTTCTGGATTCCAGAACCGGAGGTTGGTGAGCTCTACCGGCGCTGCGCCGGTTAATTCATCAATGTAGGAGAGTCGCTTTACTTGAAGGTCGAGGCGGCCAAGAGTGACAAGCGGTAGGGTTCCCTCGGCAGGGATCGTACTGGGAGTTATCGGTTCGGCGGGATTTTTTTCCGGCGCCTTGGATGGAGTGGAGGGTTTACTATTTTGCACAGGCGAAAGGGTGATGCCCGCGCATTCCAGAATTCCGGATTCGGTTCTGGTTAGCTTCGCTTCAAGGCCGGTGAGCAAGATCTCATCGATGGTGAAGATGCCGGCCTCGGTGTCGGCGCGTGCCAGGGACAAGCGAGTCGACTCGATCGAGACCAGAGGTGTTGGCCCGGAGCCGTTCACCTGATCGGAAAAGATCATATCCTGCACGTTCAAGGTGGCGCCGTTGCCTCCGTCAGCAACAGCATGGGCGGCAACCGAGATGTCAGCGTTAAGCGAACCGTTGGACAGGCTCATCCCCACTCCATCTGGAAAATAGGGCGACAGGGCGCCAGCCTTCAGTCCGGTGGCGGAGACCTGGAGCTTTGCTTCCTGCCGATCGAAGCCAAGCAAGAGGGACCCCTTGGCAGTCAACTCGGTGTTGTTTTCCGGGACAGTCAAATGGGCCTGGAATTCGCCTGGCTTAGGATTTGAGCCAAAAGAGAGGTTTTTTACATGTGCGTTCACGACTCCGGAGAGGTTCACTGGAGTTGTGAAGAAATCGTCTCGCCACAGCACCGTCGCTTCCATCAGAGAGAGGTTTTCCAGACGTGCGCGGGAAAGGGAAGACAGGTTTCTCAGGAAGTCATCGACCTGGTGATGGACCCAAGCTGATCTTTTCGATTTCGCCGTTTCTTTGGGTACAGATTTTGGGGGGCCAGACGAATCCACAACGGGGCGGGCCAGTGTTTTTGGCATCTTGAGACCGAGGACGTGCAAGGTGCCTTCAGGATCTCTTGTCGCCCTCAGGCGGGGGCGCCGGACCTCCACATTCTTTACGGACACACCGAGGGAGTCGATCGATGCGTTCGAGATGACTACGGCATCGCATCCAAGGAGCTCTTCTCCCCCTTGGGTGAGTCCAAGATCGTCCAGGCTCGCTGAAGCCAGGAGGCCCTCCTCGGAAAGCAGGAGTTTGGCCCCGAGGTGAAGGGCGAGGTCTCCCTCTGAAAGGTTGCCTTCAAATCCGATCTCGGTGAGATAGGGCGAGACGAGGTCCGTCGTCAATCCGTTCGCACGGACCTGAAGATCGAGATCTGCTCGAGGCCAGAGGACCGACAGGGTTCCTTCCAGTGTTGCCTCTTTCAGGAGTCCAGGGGCTTTGATCCATGCCTTGATTTGCCCGGGCGACAAAGACTCGGGTTGGTTTCCCCCGGCCTTGAGGCCGGTCATCTCGAACCCCACTTCGGGAAGTGTCCACCGGGTTGGAGGATTCATACTATTATCGGTGAGCTTGAACTGGTTCTCTTTCCAGGCGAGCCGATCGATTTGCAGGTACGGCAGGACACGGGGAAGGGCAGCGCCGAAGGACGGACCGGGTGATTGTTCTGGTGTCGTTGTTTGAGGTGATGGCTTTGACCGATCGTCCCCCTTTCCCTCGGGGGCGATGGCGCAGACGCGAAAGCCAAGAGCCTCCAAGGACCCGTTCTCGTCTCTTCTTCCGGCGAGGCGTGTGCCTTCGACCAGCACGGTTTCCAGGTGGATCCGGGAGGTGCTGGGGTCGATCTCCTTCACGGTGATTGTTATCTGATCGACTCCAAGGAGTTCTTCTCCGTCTTCGAAGCGAATGTCCCTGAAAGCGATCTCTCCGCGCAACACGGAACGATCAATGGGTTCAAGCGATGCCTCCAGCTGACCCGTGAGGGTGCCGGACTTGAGAAGGGGCTCGATTCCCAAAGGAGCCAGGTAAGGAGCTACTGCGGCGGCCTGAATGCCTTTCCCTTTGAACTGAAGGGAAGCGGTTTTTCGACTGGAGAAGGGGCTCTCTTCGCCTTCGATGGTCATGGATTCGAACAGGCCTGGGGAGGCGAAAGATGCACGGAGACTGGATCCTGTTCCCGGATCCAGGGAGTCAAGGAGATCGAGATCCCGAAGGGATAGATCCTTGAGGCCGAAAGAGAGGGGGGGATGGTCCGCCAGGAAGTTGTCGGTCAGATTGATTCGGAGCTCTTCGAGGAGGAGGTGTTCGATCGTAGCTTGATCCAGAGGGATGATCCGAGCCGGGAGTCGACTGACGGTAGGCGAGCCGGGATTTGTGTCGGGATTCACGGTTGGCCTGGTTGCCGCGGACACGAGGGTCGAATCAGGGGAGCCTGCCGGGCCATCATGGATGGTGGGGGACTCGGGAGAAGAATCCAAAGCAGGGGCCCTCGTTTCAGGTGCCTCCGTCGGATCCTCGTTCGGAGTCAACTCCAGCCCGGCCCACCGAAGAGTTCCCCGCTCGGTTCTCTCTGCCTGAAGAATGCCATCCGAAATGGAGATGAGAGCGACGTCGAGATTCCTTCTTGTCAGCCGGCCAATTTCGAAATTGCAATGTTCGAGAGAGGCTGCGACCTCGCCGTCAGCAGTGAGTAGGATGCTGGAAATCGAAGCCTCTGCCGTCAGAGATTCAACTCGATCGGAATCCTCCGATGCTCTTTCGGATTCCGGTTCCAGGCTTTTTTGAGGCCTGGCCTGAAAGTGGCCGGACATGTGAAGATCGATGCTTCGCGCCGTGGGTGTGAGATCGAGGTTTGCGAGGTAGGGCCTGAGAGAATCCAGGTGAAGTCCCCGGAGTCTCAGCTTGAAGCTGGAATCGAGGGTTCGGGTGTCGCTGCTCCCCGTGGCTTCCAGGGTGAGACCGTCAAGGAGCTCGGGTGACATGACCGTGAGTTCAACCCGGGTCTTCCGCTTCTCTGACCCCAGGTGCGAAAGACGGAACTGGGTGTCGACCTTCGCGACGAACGGAGGAGATGCGGTCCGATCCCGAACGGTGATCTGAACGTGCTGGGCTCTGAGCGCATCGATCCGGATCGGTGAAGTAAGATCGATCGGATCGGGTTTGACCTGGGACTTGTTGTCGGTTTTCTTTGGCGGATCTTCTATCGTCGCGACCGGGTTCTCATTCTTCGGAGCTTTCGGTTCCTTCGGATCGAGGAGCTCCCATTGTCCACTGGAGTCTCTCTCGAGGAGGAGATCCAGACCATCGATTTCGGCGCGATTAAGAACGAGCTCCCCCTTGAACAGGGAGAGGACTCCGATTTCAGCGCAGGCGTACTCGAGGGAAGCCACCGTCTCGTCCCCGGAAATCGTCGTGAGGTCGAGGTGCCAGACTTCCACGTCCCCCGCAAAGATGTCCAGGTCCAGAGAACCGACCTCGCACCGCAAGCCGTAGTAGGCGGCGGCTCGATCCATCGCCCAAGGAAGACACCAGACAAGTGACAGGCGTCCGATCAGGAGGAGGACGAAGCACAGCAGGAGAAGGCGCGAGATCTTTCCGGAGGGAAGTTTCAAGCGGAGGCGTCGGGTTGGCTTGGTCATGGCTGGACTCCTGACACTTGAACCAGGTTGCGTAAGGATTCTCGCCTCTCCTCACGAGGCCCGAGGGGGTCGTAACCTTCAAGGACCTTGCCTTGCCCGGTTAACCAGTCAAAGGCTCGCAGGCGCGCGGATGGGGAGCGGTCTTCGAGGAAGATGAGGTTCTCCTGGATCCACTCCCGATGAAGCTCTTCGATTCCGTTCACTTGCTGGAGGACATCCCCGATGAGTTCCCCGGAGCGGCCGGCTTCACCGGCGTGGGCAACGAGGAGGGCTTCGAGCGACGGGGTGATCGAGTCTTCTTTTTGGAGATCCGCGAGGAGTTTGTAGGCGGCCTTCTCGATGATCCAGCCGAGTTTGTCCTCGGTGAGGGCATGACGGGATGCAGCAAGAGGGCCCAGGAGTCGACGGGAGAGTTCCTTCAAAAAAGGATCGGATGCGGAGAGGGAGAGGTTTTCGGCGAGGGACGCCTTCGTTGATCGAGAGAGGAAGGCGAAGGAGTTTCGTCGAGTGTCTGGGTTTTCGAGCCCCTGAAGTCCTTGACGAAGGGCGAGTTGAGCCGGTAACCCGGATGTGTCCGGTTCTTCATTGTCGTCCTCCGATTTCCGTCTGGAGAGGTCGTGCAGGGCCCGACTTACATGGGCTTCGTGGGCGGAAAAACCCGCTGAGCCTGGCTCGGGAGGAGTGGGCTTCCAGGAGACGAAGGTTGCGATGAAGCGGCACGAGGGAGAGGCGAAAGGAGAGGGAATGACGAGGAGGGCCTGGGTTGCTCCCGAGTCGGCCTGGGTTTCGATCAGTGTCGTTTCCTCGACCAGAGTTTGACGCTGTCCTTCCTGGTCAAGAAATGTCGGCGTGGCGTCCGGGTCGTCGTCGTTCTTTGAAGCCTCCGCCGGGGCGACTCCATGCACGCTGATCGCCACGATTGCCCCTTTTTTGGCCTCTTTGAGGTGGAGCTCGAGTTCCATGGACTCCCGGATCCGCTCGTACCAGTTCGGGATACGCCGGGAAACGACGCTCTTCAGGGTGAATCTGGAAGTGATTCCTGGTGCCACCGACCCGACCAGGGTCGAAAGGGCGGCATGGGATCCAAAACGCCCTTGTTCAAGGTCGGCCTTGATGTCCTTGATTTCCTGGTCGGACCGGGTCATCCGGATTGCGCGGGTCAGCCGCCCGGTCGAGAGGAACGGGTTCGTCGACCCGGCATTCAGGATGAGGCTTGCGTTTTCAGACAGAGGGGAAAGGGAGTCGACCGGGAAATCCTCGAGGGCGACGAAGGTCACCGATACTGGAATAAAGGATTCTCGCGGGGGCGGCGGTAGAGCAATTTCCCCGGAAAGTGGGGATCCTCCGTAGTGGCTGACCTGGCTGGAAACGAGTGGCCTTTTGAATCCCTGCGCGGGGATCGTCGTCTGGCAACCCGAGGTCAGAATCCCCAGGACAGGAAAGAATATGCCAAGGAGGAGGAAGGGAAGGGAATTGTGGGACGGTTTCACGGATGCACCAATCGAGCTTGAGCCTGTTTAAAACGGGATAGAGTAACGCAAAGGAGCCGGCGGTTGCTAGCTCGCATCCTTCACTACGTGGCGAAGAGACTGAATCTTTTCCCTCAGAAGGGCGATGTGAAGCCGCAGGGCATAGAGCTCCTGGGCATAGGAGAGCGGCACGGACACCTTGAGCACTTCCTGTTCGACCGCATCGATTTCCGCTTCTCTTTCTTCTAGATCGCTCTCCGCCGGATCGTGGAGCTTCTGATCCACCAGCTGGACCTCTTCATACCATTTATAGATCCGGGAGCGGACCTTCCATTTGTACAGGGGAGGTAGGATCTTGGCGAAGGGGAGCAGCAAGAAGACGAGGGGGAGGAGCATGATCTTCAGCCGGTCGATCAGAGTGGCCGCCCAGAAGGGAAGGAATTGTTGCAGGAAGGGAGGGCCATGTTTGAAGTAGCGACGGGCGTCCGGGCTCAGTTTGAAGTCGACTCCGTCGGGGGAGGGGAATTCTCCTCGGGCCTCGAAGAGTCCCCTGCCTTCATGAACCTCGGATGCGGCCTGAAGGAGTAAGTCGACCAGGGCGGGGTGGAAGTTTTCGCGGCAAAGCAAGGTAGCGTTCGGAGCCAGAAGATCAATGTCCCGGGAGGGGATTCCCCGGGCCATGTCGATCACCCCTTCGGGGAGAGTCACCCGGGAGAGGGATGGCAGTCGACGTGAGTAGGCCTCAGCTCGCCGGAAATGCATGAGTTGAATGCCCTCGGTCGTGAGCAGTTCTTCGATGAGGGAGGATGCGGCGGAGGTGATGAAAAAGGCGGCATCGATGCTGCCTTCCTTCAGGGAATTCGCGGCTTCCTGGTCATCAAGATAGGACAGGGTTGTATCGCCTTCAGAGAGGTTCGCCACGTCGAGGATGCGTCGGGTAAGGGCCTGGGTACCGCTTCCTCGGGCCCCGGCCCCGATGCGTTTCCCCTTGAACTCGGAGATGAGGTTGATCTCTTTCTCTCCCCGGTAAAAGACCCACACGGGTTCGTAGTAGAGACTACCCAGGGCGAAGATTTGATCCTTGTCTGTTGCTTCGGTGACGCCGCTTTGAACCAGCGCTACGGCGATGTCGGAGTCCGGGTCTCGAAGGTGCCTGAGGTTTTCGATCGAGCCGGCGCTGCTTCGCACCTCCAGTTCGATGCCGTGGCGGGAGAGTACCTCGCTGAACTGCCGGGCGAACTGAATGTAGGCACCCGTCTCCGGGCCCGTTGCAATGACGAACTTCTTCGGAGGTGCCGGTCCAACAAATTGATAGGCCAAAGCGAAACCAACGACCATCAAGATGATGGCGAGGACGGAGATCCACGAAAAACGAGAGGGTTCTTTTTTCTTCACCGGAGGGCTCTTTGGATAGGGTCTGGGCTTCGTAGTGAGCTAGCAGTCCGGCGGATTGTAATACATCTTGATCTTCAAGGGAACGAAAACCGTAAGGTGCGCTACGGAGTTGTCTTGAGGATCACCGCGTTGGTCACGGCAACCTCCCCGTGAGGAGAGCCAAGGTCATTGATCAAGCCCTGGAACGTGAAGCTGCGGTTTGGAATTCCGAGGCCAGGATGCTGGAACACGGTGGCGGGGGCCATATCGGACGGGAAGTTCGGTTTTCCGAGGAGGTTCTCAAAGCCCCAGTTGTTCCAGATGAGACGAGGCTGGGGAGCCCCACCGATCCAGGGGATGGGAAAGACCGTGGACCCGATCCCGCGACGAAGCGGGGTGAGGGTCTTCCCATCGGGCATTCCGTTCCAGGCGTAGAGGGCATAGGGTGCTTGCAGGGGACCTGCCGGAGGCGCGGCCACGGTCAAGTCGAGAGGTTGTCCGATGCCGAGGTTGAGGGATCGCAATCCGTCTCCGGAGGATCCATTGATGAAGACCACATCGGTCGGATTGCCAAAGGCGGTATTCACGTTCCCGGCGCGATGGATGAGAGGGAGATCCAGATCCGTCTCGGCCATGCTGACGGGAGTGCTTCGTCCGGTGATTTCCCAGAGGGCATGAAGATCGTCTCCCCGGCTGTCCGTCGTATTCTCGTCCCGAAGGAACTCGATGTATTCCTTGGATGATGTCTGGTACTTCAGAACGACCCGGAGTCTAGCAACCTCGTTGGGCATGCGATATTCGACATCGGCCCAGCTCTGTCCGTCGGCATAGATTGCTCCGACCGGTTCCATGCTCCGGGTGGCGAAGGCGGCGTTGTTGAATCCGATGGGGGGGATCCGGTTGTCCTTCACCACGATGTCGTTGAGGATGAAGTGGAACGATTCGCCGGGAGGGAGGCCGTGTTTCGTGGCTTGCGCCGGCGAGAGCCCCATCTTCATCTCGAAAATTTTGATCTGGGAGTCCTGGGCGAGGACTCCGTTGGTGGGATCGTATTTTCCGGATTCAAAGACCCTGTCTCCTCGAGTGTCCCATCCAACAACGTGAATCCACATCCTCCTTCCTTCCGGGTAGCCGGTCGGAAGCTTGTGCCCGGTAAGGTTCGTTACGCGAACCGTCGCTACTAATTCCGCTCCGTCTTCCTCGGTCTGGACTTGAAGTCCTGCGGCACGCCTCAGGTTCGCAACGGCGCGCCCCTTGGCGGCCTGGAGAGCGTTCGTGTCGACGTTGGGATATTGTAGTGGAATGACATCGGGGATCCATGTGTTGGCGCCCATGAAGTCATGGAGGTGGGCGGGATCACGCTCGGGTCCAAAGACGCAGACTCTTGCCTCGATCTTTGGCATGTGGCAGCCCTGGCACGTGAAGTCCTGGCCCATGGACGAGTAGGTGCTCAGCTCCCATTCGCTGAAGGTTCGCTCGAGGACTCCGTATTCGTGGGGGGCCTGGGTGTTGACGTCGGTAGCGAAAAGAGGATTGCTGACGTCATGGCAAGTGCCACACATCTGACTCTGTTGATAGAAGGTGGAAGCCTGGGTCTGGTGAGGTGCGATCGAATCGCTGTAAGGGCCACGCCGCACATCGTTCTCATCCACGACCATCATACCGTTACCGTACCCCGGGACATCTGGTTCCGCGAGGGATCGACCCTCCTGGGTGAGGGGGTCGACCATCTTGTGACAGGAGTGGCACTGCACACCATGAAGATCTTCTTCTCGGAGAGCGGAACCGTCGGCGGGTAAGCAGCGACCGTCGAACCAGGCCTGGGGAACGTGGCATCGAAGGCAGTATTCGCCCGAGTCGGCGACGTCCTGATTGGCG
>JAJDCM010000329.1 GCA_029260825.1 Planctomycetota bacterium
TCCGAGTGAAGCAAGGATCGAAAGAATTCTTTCCGTTCCTTGAACAGAAGACAGGTCACGAACGCTCCAATCACACCAGAAAACAAGCGAAGCTCGATCACCCACCAGAGCGAAACCGTGTCAAAAAGAGGCTTCACCACAAGGATTCCGATGGCCATGGTCAAGAGCCCCATGACCCCCATGAAGTAGCCAAAGAGAAGTTCTCTTCGACTCCTCTCCCCTGCCTGCCTCCCCGTGACAAGAGCAACGGACAAAAGAACAAGGAGCGCACCGATCAGTTGCCAAAGGGTGAGAGATTCGCCAAGGAAAAGAATGGAAAGAACGATGATGATCGGAGAATAGAGGCACTCGATGATCGCCCAGCGGGTCGCGCCCACCAGGCTGAGGCTCTTCAGCACCATCGCGTCAGCAACTCCGATTCCGAGGAAGCCACTTACCATCAGAATCCAGAACGACCGGCCCTCGATCGGAATAAAAAAGGCACCTTCTACGAAGAACACCGTGGGGATGATGAACAACAATCCCACGATACTCTTGTAGAAGTTCAAGGCCACCGGATGCATGGCATCCCCGGCCTTTCGAAAAAGAACAACGGCAATTGACCAGCAAAGAGCACAAGCTAGTGCGGAGAATTCACCCAGGGTCAACCGCTATTCCTCTCGTCCTTCTTGTTTTCTTTCTTACCCTTCTTCCTTCCTCGGATTTCTTCTTCTTCCTCGACCCGGGATGGAAGTGCACGCGGTGCCTTCACCTTGAAACTTACCTCATGGGAATCACCGCCAAACTCAAGACGAATCCGGTACTCCCCCCTGGAAACGTAGGTCATGTGGCCAAGGCCCTTCCCTTTTTCAACCGGCCCCATTTGCAGGGCATCCACTTTCTTCTCGTCTGGATCCAGCTTGTCTTTGTCTTTTTCCTTCTCTTCCAGCTCTTTTGCTTTTTCGTCAAGACGTGCCTTCTCCGCGGTGAGAGCCAGAGCCGGGTCCAGTCGATAGTTCCAGCGGTAAACGTTCAGACCCCTCGTCGCGCTGACCGTGTCTTCAAAAAGGTCACGACCATCCTCATCTTGAATTCTGATCTTTCCTTTCCCGCCCTCCTTCATCCAGTAGGTAATCGTCTCCTTGGTCTCTCGCTCGGGACGATCCCACCAGGGCCTCGCCCGTCTCTGCCATCGCCTCGACGCTTTGATATCCTCGACGGGAAAAAGATGAACCGCCTTCTCCTCGATCTCTTTCGTGAGATCCTGGATGGGAAGAAGGTCGAGCACCCAGATACTTCTACCGTGTGTCCCGGCGATCAGCTCTCTCTCCCGGTGATGAACCGCAAGATCATGAACCGGCACGTTCGGCAATCCTCCGCAAAGAGAAATCCAGGTTTCTCCCCGATCTCGAGAAAGATACGCACCACGGTCCGTTCCCACGTAGAGCCTTTTCGGGTCCAGGGGATCCTCTCGGACCACGTTGACCGCTTCATCAGGAAGCCCCTTTCCGATCGACTTCCAGCTCGTGCCAAGATCCGCCGTCCGGTAGAGGTAAGAAGCAATATCGTCATCCCGGTATCCGGAGAAACTTACGTAGCAGACCTTTTCCTCGTGGAGAGAGGGTTCGACCCGGGTTACCCATCGATTCGAAGGAAGCCCGGCCCCAGCATCCCGCCAGGTGGCCCCGCCATCCTTCGTCACGTGAACATTGCCGTCGTCCGTACCCGCCCAGATGAGGCCAAAAGTCATCGTGGACTCACAAAGAGTCGTGAGCGTTCCAAAAGGAACGTTCCCTCGTTCTTTCGACGTGGTCAGATCCGGGCTGATCGGTTGAAAGGTCTCTCCCTGATCAAAAGATCGGAGCACTCGATTCGCTCCCAGATAAAGGATATCGGGAACGTGGGGTGAAAGCTGAATGGGAGTGCACCAGTTGAATCGGAACACGGGTTCCTTGATTTTGGCCCGGGGCCTCACCGTTGTGCGTTTCCCGCCCGGATCGGTTCTTGAGTAATGGCCAAACTGATAACCGGTGTAAAGCGTCGCATCGTCTCGAGGATCGACCTGGCAATACATGCCGTCTCCCCCACCGATGCGCTCCCAGGATGGATCCCCCTCCTTCCAGGTGCTCGGGCCCCGAAGAGAACCATTGTCCTGAAGCCCGCCCAGAATATTGTAGGGCTTCTTACCATCGACGCACACCGCGTAAAACTGCCCGACGGAAACGCTGTTCAGCTTGATCCACGTCTTTCCCGTGTCGTAGCTCATATAAAGCCCACCATCGTTTCCAATGATGAGGTTCTCGGGATGATCCGGGTTGATCCAGAGCGATTGATGGTCCACGTGAACTTTCGGAGAGTTCCTCCCGGCAAACGTCTTCCCGCCATCCCCGGAAGTGATGAACGGAACGCCAAGAAGGTAGATGCGATCCGGATCCTTGGGCGAGACGCGAATCTGCCCGAAGTAATACCCATAGGTAAAGGCGAGATCTCGAAGCGATTCATCGTGAGGACAACGCCAGGTCTCTCCACCATCATCGGAGCGCCAGACCTCGACGCCGCGAATGTCGCTTTCAAAGAGAGAGTTATTGGCGTCCATACACGCGTCGACAAGATCTTGAACCGTGAGCTCTCCGCTCTTGATCCGGGAAACCACTCGCCTGGCATCCAGCTCGGAGTCGATATCGTTGGCATTCAAGAAAGCTTCGATATCGTCCAGGTCTTGATCGAGAAACTCCTCCTTGGTCATTCCGCGGAGTCGCTTGGGCGTAACCGCACTCGCTCCAAGGTCCCATTCTTCTTCCGGCAAAATACGCTGGTTGTCCAGCATGGCGTAAATCGTCTCGGGCTTTGAATCACAAAGAGCTAGGCCGATCCGCCCGGCGTTTTCCCCTCGAGGAAATCCACCGGTAAGCCGCACCCAGGTTTCCCCTCCGTCCCGGGTCCTCCAGATCCCGCTCCCGTCTCCGGATTCGTCAAACATCCACGGACGTCGAAGACGCTCCCAGGAAGCCGCATAGAGAATGTCAGGGTTCTTTGGATCCTGGAGAAGGTCTACAAAGCCGGTCCGCTTGTCGCCGGCAAGAATAAGATCCCAGGTCTTCCCCCCATCCAGCGTCCGGTGAACACCCCGCTCACCTCCTTCGGTGTAGAGCTTTCCCAGGGAGGCGACATAGACCCGATTCGAATCCCGGGGGTCGACCACGATCCGGCCGATGCGATCGGTTTCCGTGAGCCCCATGTGTTGAAAGGTATCCCCTCCATCCCCCGACCGAAAAACACCAAGACCGCCATAGGAGGAACGGGAAGAGTTGTTTTCACCCGTCCCAACCCAGAGCACCTTGGGATCAGATGGATCAAGAGCAATATCTCCGATGATCATGCAGGGTTGATCATCGAAAATGGGCTCCAAGGTAAGACCGTTGTTCTTCGTGCGCCAGACCCCGCCGGATGCGAACCCCACATAAAAGGTAAAGGGTTCATTCCGCACCACCTCGATGTCGACGAGACGTCCTCCCTGATTCACCGGTCCCACCGATCGCCACGGAAGCCCCTGAAACGGACTGGATGCGTTCATTTCCTGTCGCTGCTTCCAGCTCGCAAGAAGCCTCTTTCCCCGGTCGCCTCCACCTGCCTGGGCTTCTGCGGAAAACCCGCAAAGAGGGACGAAAAAAAGAGTGAGCAGTTGAATGAGAGCGAGGCTCCGGACCAAACGGCTGATGGATACCACGATGAAAACCTCCGGGTGACTGGATAGATTGTGAGGATCGTTCTTACATGGGTTCGCTGCAGATCAGGAAGGTGGCTCGGTGTCCGGCCCTGGTGTTCCCCCTCGAAGCTGACTCTGATCATAAACACCGACCGAAGCCTTTTCGATCTTCCGGGAAAGAGTTTTCACACCTTCGTCGGTCAGGCTCTCGATAAATCGCTCGAGAGAGAGCATGGACACGATCTTGCCGTCGTGCCTTGTTCCCTTTCGAATCTCCACATAGGCGGCATAGCCCGATTCGCCGGATACCGGGATCCAGGTGATGGAGGGGCTATCCTCGGGACCCCGGTAGGAGTCACGCCATTCAAACATGAGATTCAGACCCACGAACATGTTCCCGAAGGCAAAGGGCCACCAATAACCGGACCAGTAGGATCTTTGAGACTCGTTCCAGGTCGATCCCTCGAGTTCTCGAGGAGCCGGTTTGACCGGGTTATCCCCCGCCATGCGTCCGGCCAGCGCTCGAAGAGCATCGACGAGAAGAGGATAAACGTGAGGATTCGATTGCAAGGCGTTGCGGTAAGCTTCCAGAGGCTGATTCAACGAACCTCCCCCTTTTTCGAATGAAGAGCCATGGATTCCACGCCCAAATCGGGAGCCGGTGATCGGGGCGAATTCAGTTGTTAGAGGATACGAGTGTATCTTACACTAGGAGGCTTCTTTCCTCCTCACGAGTCCCAGAAGAATCCATGGTTACAAACAAGCTCGATTCACATCCGCAAACCGACACGGCAACAGCCCCCCGCCGCGGACTCCTCGTCGTCATTTTCCTCTGCTCGGGCTTTCTTGCCCTCACCTACCAGATCCTCTGGATTCGAAAACTCCAGCTCATCCTCGGTGCAACGTCTTTTGCCATGAGCACCGTGATTGCCGCGTTTTTCCTGGGCCTGGCCCTGGGGAGCCATTTCCTCGGCAAACGAGCGGATCGAATGAGGAATCCGGTGAAAGTCTTTGGATTCCTGGAAATCGGAATCGGTCTTTTCGCCCTTTCTTTTCCCCTGTTGCTCGCCCTACTCACGAACCTCTACCGGGCATTTTATCCCTCGCTCGAGGGAAACTTCTTTCTCCTCACCGGAACACGATTTGTTCTGCTGTTGATTCTTCTTGCCATCCCGACAACCCTGATGGGCGGAACACTCCCCCTCCTCACTCGCTATTGTGTCCGAGAAACACCATCGGCAGGAAAATGGATCGCCACCCTCTATGCGTTCAACACCGTCGGCGCCTTCCTCGGAACTCTCGCCTGCGGTTTTATTCTGATCCGTTTTGTAGGGGTTGATACCACCAACATCATTGCGGGAGTCCTGAACGTTTCCCTGGGCGTGATCGCCATCGGGATCTCCCGCCGAACCGAAATGGCGCCGAAAGAAGAACCCGTGGATGGAGGGGAAAGAGCACCGGCAACCCGATACACTCCGGAAGGAACCTTCTCCGTCCTCGTCTTGTTCGGAGCCTCGGGGTTCCTCGCAATTGCCTATGAAATCGCCTGGACCCGGCTTCTCTCTCTCATCCTGAAGAACTCGACCTACACCTACACCACAATTCTTGCCACATTTTTGCTTGGAATCGGACTCGGCAGCGCTTTGATCTCGAGGTTCGCGGATCGAATTCGTCGCCTTCTTTTTGCGTACGGGATACTCCAATGCGCCATCGCCGTCAGCAGCGCGGTCTTGATTCCGGTGCTACTCCGAACCGCACCCGCTGGCTTCGAGAACGACACATTCCTCTCCAGGATCGGCTTGATCGGGCTCTTGATGCTTCTGCCTTGCACTCTGATGGGTGCTTCTCTCCCGCTTCTCATCAAAGTTCTCGTTCAGGATGCCAGAGCCGTGGGAGCCACGGTGGGTCGGGCGTATGCGATCAACACGGTTGGCTCCATCTTCGGGTCAGCTCTTTGCGGTTTTCTCTTTCTTCCCGTCCTCGGTCTTTCGGTGACCCTCTGGGGCCTCGCCATCGCCAATGCCCTCGCCGGAATTGCTTCCGCCCTCCTCGACCCCCGGCGACGAAAAGCGCCACTCGCCATCCTGGGATTCCTGAGCGCCGGGGCTCTCGTGGGTTGCGCGGTTCTCTTGCCGGTAAGACTCCCTCACGACGCAACCAAATCCTACCTCTACAGCGATGCGGAAGAAATCGTTCACATCGAGGAAGGCCTCACGAACATCGTGCTCGTCACCAAAGAGCCTCCCGACACGACGATCATCTATACAAACAACCAGAAGCTCGGGGCCTATAGCCATCCCGGCCCCTTGCGAACTCCCAACCTTCAACGGATTCAGGGCCACCTCCCCATGATTCTCCATCCGGGAGATCCAAAAATGGTTCTGGGGATCTGCCTTGGAACCGGGCAGACCTTCTCCGCTCCTCCCTGTCATCCCATCGATCGCATCGATTGCGTGGACATCTCAGAGACCGTTGTCAACGTTTCACGGAGGTACTTTGGCGACGCAAACCGGAGGGTTCTCGCCAAGGAAAACGAAGACCGGGTCAAGGTCATCATCGAGGACGGACGGAACTACGTTCTATTGACCCCGAATCGGTACGATGTGCTGACCCAGGAGCCCCCGCCCCACGATCAAGCGGGAGTGGTGAATCTCTACACTCAAGAATTCTATGAACTCTGCCGGGACCGGGTGAACGAAGATGGCCTGGTCTCCCAGTGGCTTCCCATCTACAACACCACGGTCAAGGAAAGTAAGGGCATCATCAGAACGTTCCTCACCGTGTTTCCCGAGTCAACCTTGTGGTTCAACGGCCCCGATCTCCTCCTGCTAGGCTCTCCTGAATCACCGCGCTACGACCTGAAAAAAATCGAGCAACGTCTCCACCTTCCGGGCGTGGTTGAAGATCTCGATCGAAGCTACTCCCATGCCCGCGGAGGAGAGCTCACCAGGATCGAGAACTTCCTTGGCCTTTTCCTTCTCGGCCCCGAGGAATTGAAAGAGTTCTCAAGAGGCGGTGAGATCTACACCGACAACCTGCCAAAGCTCGAGTATCCGGAAGGAGAACCCCTCGGAAACAACCAGGCGGTGATCCTGAACGCACGGGCGATTCTCCCGTTTCTCTCTTCGATTGAACCCTTTATTCGAGGTCGCGACCTGACTTTCGCCGAGCGAGAAAAGATCGGAAAAGCCCAGCGGGACTTCACCCTTTTACTGGAAGCCGAAGCGACCTACAACATCGCTAACGCCGCCCTACGCCGCAACGACATCGCCGAATCGACCCGGCTCTACGAGCATTGCCTTGAACTGTCTCCGGAATATCTCCTGGCCCACCTGAACCTGGGTGTGAGTCTGCTAAGAACAAGAACAGATCGTTCGGTCGAGGCATTCTCAACGGCCGCACGGCTGCGACCGGACTACTCTCAAAGCTTCTTGAACCTGGTGCAGGCATCTGTCCTTCTCGATCCACCTCGGCCGTTTCCCGACTTGCACGAGCTCCTCGATCATCGAACGGAAAACGATGTGGATCTCCTGGGTCAGGCGGCCGATCTGTTCACCCAGCACGACCGGATGGATGAGGCTTCTTCTGTCTTCCAGCGGTTGGCCGAGTTGAAACCCAAGAAGGGGGATTTTCACTTCAAGCACGGGGCAACCCTGTACCAGCTTGGAAAACTCGAGGAAGCGCTGGTTCCATTTGAAGCGGCAGGAAGGCTTTCTCCGAAAGACCCCGCACCCTGGATCAGTCAGGGAATCATTCTGGTCAAGCTCAAAAGACCAGCGGAAGCCAGGGCCATGTTCGAGAAGGCTCTCCAGATCCGTCCGGGAGAACCCACGGCAACCCGGGAGCTGGCCCGCATCAGATCCCTCCGACAAACCGACCCGGACTGAGAATTCTTCTCGGATCGAGTGCCTTCTTCAGGGAACGCATGACGTTCACATCGTCCCTTGACGTCCCCCAGATCTCTTCGGTCCGGAGATTCTCCGGTCCTTTCCAGACGACGGCGTAGCCACCATTACCCTCGAGCCAGCTCCGGAGGTCGGAAAGAAGATCGTAGCTCACAAGACGAAGCCATCCGGTTCCGGATCCCGGCTGAACCACCCATCCGGAATCCTGCCCAAACCGAGAAAGAGCTTCACCCAGCAAGCCCGTCCGGCAGCCAAAGCGGATGGAAAGCGGGGAACCCTGGGAAAAGAACGGGGGCAATCGCTTCGTCACATCCCTTGCTTCTTCAGCTTCGATCCGAACCCATCTTCCCGTTCCTGCATGATCCTGGTTCAAGTGGCGTTCGTGCCCGGAAACGAAAGCCGTCACCCCCGTGGCGCCCATGAACACAAAAGCCTTTCCTGGAACCTCCCTGGCACACACGGCTCTTGCCGCCTCGGCACCTGCAACAAAGAGCGAACTGGGCTCGAGCTGATCTCCGTTGATCCGGAGAGCTGTTTCCCACGCCTCCGAGATGTCTTCGAACCCCCGAACAAACATCGCTTCGGTTTCCGCTTCGGGCACCACCTTGACGATCACTTCCGTCATCATCCCCAGGGTTCCCAATGACCCGATCATGATCTTCGAGAGATCGTACCCCGCGACGTTCTTCACCACCCGGCCACCCACCCGGATGATCCGTCCATCCGCAAGCACCACGGTCATTCCCAGCACGAGATCTCGAAGTGTGCCGAATCGATGGGAGAGAATTCCCGAGTGATCGACCCCAAGACATCCTCCCAGAGTGCTCGGCCCATGGGCTGGATCGAGAGGGAGGCGCTGCTTCCTTTTTCCCAGAACTTCCTGGACCTCATCAAGCCGGGTTCCAGCACGAAACGAAGCCACCAGATCCTGCGCTTCGTGGAAAACAAGTCCGGTCATGGAAGCCAAGGAAACCCGGGCCCAGCACGGATCCGGAGTTACTCCGACATGAAGGTGGCTTCCTCCGCCAACCGGAAGAACCGGTCGTCCATCCCTCGAAAAGCGGGCTAGAAGGCTCGACAGCTCCTCCTCGCTTCCGGGCACGAATTCATTCTCATGCATAGCGCTTTGACCCGAAAACCCGGCGCACCTCTCGACAAGATGCAGGAGACGGCACGGCTTTTCCCGGATTGCAAAGTTGATCCGGATTGAGGGCAAGACGAACTCCGTGCATGACCGAGAGGGTCGCCTCGTCAAAAAGCCAGGACATGGCTCCGATCTTCTCGAAACCGATTCCGTGTTCGCCCGTGAGACTTCCTCCGACTTCAACGCAAAGACGAAGAATGGCCTCGCCGGCCCGATGAGCACGAACGATCTGATCCGCCTCCCGCTCGTCAAAGAGGAGAAGAGGATGGAGATTGCCGTCCCCGGCATGGAACACGTTGGCAACTCGAAGCCCCTCCTCGGCAACGATCTCGTCGATGCGCGCCAGAACCTCCGGTAACTTACTCCGGGGAATGACTCCGTCGTGGGTGTAGTAGCTGGGAGAGATGGAGCCGATGGCGCCAAAGGCACCTTTTCGGGCTCGCCACAGGTCACTTCGTTCCGCATCGTTCCGTGCCGCTCGCACCTGCAGAGCGTCGTGGGCGCTACCGATCGTCTCGATCCGCGAAACGAGATCGTCTTGCCCGGCCTCAAACCCATCAATCTCCACCAGAAGCACCGCTTCGGTCCCCTCGGGAATGCCAAGAGATAGCTTCTTTTCCACGGCCTCGCAAACCAGACGATCCATCATTTCCAGGGCAGCAGGAATGATGCCTTGCGCGATGATCGCGCTCACGGCCAAAGACGCATCCAGGGTCGAAGAGAAGGAAAGGAGGAGAGTGCGGGTGGTCTGAGGAGCTCGCATCAACCGAACCGTAATTCTTGTTACGATTCCCAGAGTCCCCTCCGAGCCGACGAAGAGCCCGATGAGATCGTAACCGGGGGTCCCGCGACATTCCCCTCCAACCTCGACAATCTCTCCGGAAGGAAGAACGACGGTAAGCCCCAGAATGTGATTCGTCGTGACCCCGTACTTCAGGGTGTGAGGGCCCCCCGAATTCTCCGCCACATTTCCCCCCAGGGTGCAGGCTGCCTGGCTCGACGGATCGGGTGCAAAATAATATCCCTCCTCAGAAACCGCCCGGGTCAGATGAACGTTCACGAGTCCCGGTTCCACCACCGCAAGTCCGCTCCTGGTGTCGACCGAAAGAATCCGATTCATCCGGGAAAGCTCGATGAGGATCCCGCCGTCCAGGGTGAGAGCTCCTCCGGAAAGGCCTGTTCCCGCTCCTCGCGCCGTATACGAGATCTTGTTGCGAGCACACCACTGGACAATCTCGGAAACTTGCCGGGTGTGACTGACAAACACAACCGCTGACGGCGGGAGCTTTTCCAGGGTTGTTCCATCGCAGTCGTAGGCCAGAAGATCGGTTGAGGCCGTCAACACGTTCGAAGACCCCACGAAGCTGCCTAACTCCGTTAGAAGCCTCGGTTCAAGACGCGGCAATGAGGAAATCGGCATGACTTGGGCGCTCCAGGACGGGGCTATTCTAGCCCGCCTGATTCCTGGAGTGCGACCGAAATCACCCCTGACCGCTTCTCCGCCTCCTGAATCCTCGGTGCCAGGGGTCGATTTTCGGGACATCTGTAAGGGGAAGCACGGTTTTTCTGCTACCCCCTGGACCCTCGAGTCCGTATCAAGTTATTTAGTGGATCGTTAGGCCCCCTGATTCCGTCCGAGGCAGCTTTTCAGCTCCCGGACCAGCAAGTAAGGACAAATAGATCATGGATCGACGGTCTCTTGGCGCTCCCCTGCGAGCCGCTCTTCCCGGTCTCCTGATTGGGTTTTTCCTGCTGCCCGGACTGCTGCCCTCAACAGCCTCCGCACAGTGGACCCAATGGGGTGGACCCCATCAAGATTTCAAGGTTGACGTGGAAGGCCTCATCGACAAGTTTCCGGAAGACGGCCCCACCAAACTCTGGAGCCGGGAGCTGTCGGATGGATATTCGGCCATTCTCGTCGACGAAGGCACCCTCTACACGATGTACCGAAAAGACGGGAAAGAATTCCTCATCACCATGGACGCCAAGACCGGCGAAACGGGATGGGAAGTGGGCTACGATCAAAAGCCCACCGAAGGGCACATGAGCCGATTCGGAGAGGGCCCTCGCGGAACGCCGCTGATCGTCGGAGATCGAATCTTCTCGATCGGAATGGCTGGTCAGCTTTACTGCCGAGACAAGCGTGGAGGAAAAGAGCTCTGGAAAAAAGATCTCTGGGGCGACCTGAAGGGCTCTTTCTTGAACCACGGCTACTCCTCGTCTCCCTTCGCCTACAAAGACAATCTGATCGTCCTCAACGGAGGAGAAGAAGCCAGCGTCCTCTCCCTCAGCCAAAAAGATGGAAGCGTCCAGTGGAAGAGCGGAAAATTCAAGAATAGCTATTCCACGCCTCGGCTCATCAAGGTTGGCGACCAGGAGCAGCTCCTTTGCTACATGGGCAAAGAGCTGGTGGCCATGAACCCGAGCGACGGAGAGGTCTACTGGACCTACTCGATCGGAAACCAGTGGGACCAGAACATCTGCCAGCCCATATTCGGCTCCGGCGATGTCCTGTTCGTTTCAAGCGTGACAGCTGGATCCTTCGGGCTCCAGCTCAAACGCGACGGCGACAAATGCAGCGTGGAAGAGAAATGGTCGACTCGAAAGGTCCAGTTCTACCACAACACGGCCGTCGGGCTTGACGGGTTCGTGTTCGGTTCCAGTGGAGCCGGCTTCGGCGGCCAGGCCACGATGTTCTCCTGCATTGACCGGCGTACGGGCGAGATCATGTGGCGCCAACGAGGCCTCGGAAAAGCCACCACCATCTACGCTGACGGAAAGTTCATCGTGCTCGATGAGAACGGAAAACTCGCTCTCATCAAGGCCAACGAAGAAGAATTCGAGATTCTCGACAAGGCCACGATCCTCGACAATCCGGCCTGGACGGTCCCGACTCTTGCCGGAACCACCCTGTACATCCGGGATTTGAAGACGATCATGGCGCTTGATCTGGGGTAAGGGATCGAGATCATCCCTCAGGAAGTTTCACGGCCCGCTCGGCGATGAGCGGGCCGTTTTTTTTTGAGCCAACGGTGGATCTGATCCGGTCTACAGTGGATCCTCTCTCAGGCGATAGGACGGGACGTTTCGGGACATCACTCGGGAAAGAGATCATTCGACAGGACGACACGAACGAAATGGAACAAGAGAAGAGTCAAGCCGGCCACGGGATCAGCGTTCGCTTCACCTTCATCATCGTGGGCGTTGCTCTCCTGATCCGTTTCCTCTACTGGGGGGAAATCCATGACGATGAGCTCTACCAGACCCCACTCCTTGACGCCGCGTTCTACGATCAGTGGGCCCAGGACCTCGCCGGAATAACTCCATTCGACCAACCCGTTCACCACCAGGCCCCGCTCTTTCCCTATCTTCTCTCCCTCCTTTACCGCTTGTTCGGTCAGAGCATCAACGCGATCGTGTTCTTCAACTTCGGAGTCGGAGCTCTCACCGCGGTCCTTGTCGCGCACATCGCCGCCACTGCCTTCCTTCCCAAGGTCGGCCGCGTCGCGGGCGTTCTCGCCGCACTTTATGTCCCGCTCTTCTTCAATGAAGCAACGGTCATGCCGACATCTCTCAACGTTCTCTTCCACGTGGTCATCTTGCTTCGAGCCCAGAAGCTCTTTGCCAGCCCCGGATTCAAAAACGCCTTATGGCTCGGAATCGCCGGAGGGGTGGGCTACATTTGCCGTGCTGAAGTCGTCCTCTTCCTCTTCTTCCTCGCTCTTGGATTCCTCTTCCATCTTCGCAAGAACCCGAGGCAAGTTCTTTCGATCGCGGGCGCCGCCACTCTCGGCATCCTTCCCTTTCTGTTCCTGTTCGGGATGTACTCCTACAGCCACACGGAGAAGTTCCGGGTTCTCCCCTCCAGCGATGGGATGAACTTTTACCTGGGAAATAACGAAGAGGCGAAGGGAACCGGCGAACCCCCTAGCACACTCTCTCGAAACCGCGAGGAGATCGTTGTCAGCGCGGAAAGGCTCGCGGAAGAACACGCGAATCGAGAGCTCACGCCTGAAGAGGTCTCCACCGAGCTTCGAAACATGGCTCTTGACTTCATCACCGAGAACCCGGGGGAGTACTTGCACCTTCTTCTCACCAAGGCCTGGCTCTTCATCCACGGCAAGGAATCGTGCGATATTCTTCATTACGGGTTCATGGATCAAAGCTCCTACGTGAAGCGGTTTTCCTCGTTTCTCTTTGACTTCAAGGTCTTTGGCCCCCTGGCGGTGCTCGGCCTTCTCCTCGCCTTCAACTACATCAAAAGAGGCGCGGCAACCCTCTATCTACTGATCCTCTCCAACCTGGCCCTCGTTCTTCTCTTTGCCGTCTCCACTCGCTACCGACTCCCTTCAGCGCCTGCTTTCTTGTGCTTTACCGCGTTCACCCTCGTCGCGATCCAGCAGTGTTTCAAGAATCGTAAGGCCTGGCTTCGCGGTGTCTCCATCGTCTTTTCAACATGCCTCCTGGCGGCTCTCGTGAACGCGAAGAGCGAGGCCCTCATGGTCAACCACGCACAGGTCTGGATCAACGTATCGACGATTCGATCCCGCGCAGGAAATCACCAGGAAGCGATCGAAGCCCTGGAAAAAGCCCTGGAAGCCGATCCTGGGGCCTGGAAAGCCTGGCAGCTCCTTGGCGAAAATCATGCTGAGCTGAATCAGTTTGATCCTGCGGCGAAGGCCTACCAGGCAAGCCTCCAGCGAAACCCGGAGAACGAAATCGCCTGGATCAATCTTGGAGTGTTGCTGCTGGAGCAGGGAAGGAACGACGAGGCGATCGCAACCTACAAGGCCGCTGTCCAGCAACTGCCAGAATCAGCGGATTCTTACCTCTACCTGGCTCTTGTTCATAGCGAGCTCGAGCATTGGAACGATGCCCTCGTGCCGGCGCGAAAGGCGATGGAACTGGCGCCGAATCAGGTCGAGACGAACAACCAGCTCGCCTGGATTTTGCTTCATCTTCCGGATCGAACGGCAGGTCAGCTGGACGAAGCGGTACGAATCGCTACCAAAGCCGTGCGTCTCAGCAACCGCGCGGACGAAGGAACCCTCGACACCCTGGCCCAAGCCCTCGAGGCAGCGGGAAAGAGCAAGGAAGCCGCAATCATCCGGGATGAGATCCGAAACCTCACAAGAGATTGAGCGACCGTGAGGAAACTGCGGGTTACTTCTCTGACTGCCAGGTCAGATGGCAAACAACCGGATCCCCTTCTTCGGTGACCCTCTTCAAGGGGAAAACAACGATGCTTTTGTTCTTTTCCTTCTCAACTTCCACCCCCGGGAGAACCGGTTGGACTCCTTGAGAGACCATGGTTCCCGGAAGGAGGATCTCCAGCTTGATCGAGGTTCCGATCCGCCCGGCGCGCCCTTTCGGGTCGAGAGCCAGGAGAGCCGCTCGCCGCTCCGCAATCGTTTCCGGCAGGAGCTCCCGGGGCCAGCTCGCAGAAGATCCCCGGGGAAGAGTCGCCTTCATGTAGGAAAACCCATCGTCCAGGACCCCTCCGGAGAAAGTGAGGTCTCCAATACGTAGGTCTTCGAGCCTCGAGAAGCTCCCGGTAGCACATTCCAGCCGAGCTCGGGTCTCCCATTTGACACCTCCCACTCCGCCTCCGAAGTCGGTGGACCCGTCGGGAATTCGAACACCACAGGTGGTCAACGTCCCGGAAAGATCGTCGTTCATCTCGATCCGGATGAAGACAACATCGTCTTCATCGCACCCCATGCCGAACAGGCAAAGGCCAAGGGCCAGAAAAAGCACAACCCAGGGCGACCGCCCTACCGAAGCTAGATCTCGATTCATTTCCCCTGCCCTCCTAGCTCTTTACCTTCGCCGACTTCAGGAATGCCTTGATCGACGGCATCCACTTCTCCATCGACTTCTGCGGCCCCAGAACCTTGACGTAATGGCTGCCAAGCGGAGACTCGATGACCGCGTTATACAACCGATAATTCGGCTTACTGTGCTTACCCGCGCCGGGGTTGAACATATCGATCGCCGCCACATACTTCCCGGCGAGATCGGCCGTTGTGAGCTTGATCTCACCCATCTCCGTCGTTTCAATCTTCATGGAGTCCATGGCCGATTGATCACCGACAGGTTCGATCATCCCCGCCCAGCGCATCTTGTTGTTGTGGAGGGAGCCTCCCTGCCCCACGCCAAAATAAGTGAGAACAACCGAGACATCTTCCTCATCCCCCTCTGCGCGTTTGAGCCGAAACTGGGCCTTCCGCATGGAGTTCTCGGGAGCCTCTTCCTGCCAGTCTTCTGGCACCGTGGCTGTGACCCCGCCCCAGGAGAAAGCCGCACCGGAGAAATCGGTGACCTCGTTCGTGGCATCATCCAGGACCTCCGCGGCAGGCTCTGGAGCGGACGCCGCTTCCGGCTCCGTGTTGTCGTCGGCACAGCCTGAAAGGAAGGTTCCCGTCCCGATCACCAGCAGAAGGCCCGCTGCCCGGACAATTCGGCTCAACATCACTCTACCTCTCCTTACCAAATTCATCGAAGATCAAGCGTCATCAAGGAAGACGCCGCCAAGACTTATATCATTGGGAATTGAAGACGCTCATCATCGCCTTCAGTTTGACTCGTAATCCACTGCTTTTTGGATCCATTCCACACAAACATCGCAAAACGAGCTGCTCACCGAGTCCTTCATGAGGCAATGCCGGGCCGGTCGGTAAATTCCCGATTTCCGATATCCGCCTCCCAGAAAACATCCGGTGGCTCCGGCATACTTGGAGCCATACGAAGGGGTCGGGACCGGAGTAGAATCCTCAACATGGTGGATCCATTTCAGCTGATCTCGGTTCGAGCTCCAGGTCACGTTGGGCTCCCAGGGCTCCCGGCCCGGGGTGTAGTACTCGTGAAACTCGGAGCTTGTGTCCACGTATTCGTCCGCCAGGCCTGCGAGAAGATGGCCAACTTCGTGAACGAATACGAACTCCGCATCGGACGCGGCAGAGACCGTACAATAAAGGTTATAGATCCCCCCGCCTCCGTAGAGCTTCGAATTCACGACGATGCAGACGATGTCGTAGGGTGTTCCTCCCGCCGCATCTCGCCATTTCTCATTGCTCTGGGTCATCAAATAGCGAGCAACGCCGAGAGAATCAAAGCTCGAGTCAAGAGCCGTATCTCGATAAGAGTTCGCCGACGGCCGATCCACACCGCTCTCTTTGGAAGCAAGAGGAATTGCCCTCACGTTGAATTTGTTCTCCATCCCCGAGAAGGGATGAACCGAAAAGAGCTTCTTTGTGAGCTTCTCGGCGAATTCGATGAAATCTCTCGATTCGTTTTTTGTGTACCCGTCGGCAAGAATGAGAAGATCGACGCAATCCCCCGGATCGCCTCCACGATGAAGGGAGATGGCACGGGGAAGACTCTCCTTTGCTCGTTTCGAAATTTCGTCGGACTCCGGGTCAACCCGGACCGCGAAAATCTCCTCGAATTCGTTTTGCTCATCGCGTCCGAAAATCGCAAGCTCGATCGGTTTGCGAGGAAACGGAACCCGGACGCTTTCGTGAAGCCTCCGCAAAACGGTTTTCGCCTCGCTCGTCGCCAACCATTCCCCAAAGAGGGAGGAATAACCGCGAGAATAGAGAAGCGGTCCTCGCAGCTCCTCCTCCCCTTCCCGGTCATAGACGCGAACCTCGTAAGCTCCAAGATTGGTGGTGTCGATCATTCTCCGCCGGTTGATGGAAAGCGCAGGTTCCTCCATCACCTTCTCGACCTGGAATCGTTCACTCGCCCGATTCCCTTCGTGCAGAAGATCGACTCGAAGAACCCGAGGAAGAAAATGGGGGTCAAAGGTGGGATGAGAAAGGGTGACCGACTTCGCCGGTGGCCGGGGCGGCTCGGAGGCTGCGACGCGAAGCCACCCGGTGAAACAAACAAACATAATCCCGACAGCGATCGCACTTCTCTGGACTTGCTGCCACGGCAACACCCTCGAAATACCCATGCCCCTTCTTTCTTGCGTGATCTTCCTCGTGAATGATCCGGGTCAGTCCCCCAAACACTCGGAGATCTTGAGGGCAACCCGATCGGCCCCTCGGCCATCAATTGCCTTGGGTCCAGCTTCCCCCATCTTGATCCGAAGAGCTCTGTCTTTCAAGATTCGGTTCGTCTCGAGCTCGATGATCCCTCCGAGACCTGACTCCAGAGACCCCAGAAAAGCAGCGCCTCCCAGGTCAGAAAAGGCTCTAGCGGCCTCTTCTTCCGCAATCGTGTGGCTGACCAGGATCGAAGGAACTCCTCGGGACGCCAGCTCAAAAGCCGTGTTCCCGTAGGAAACAAAGGCCAGATCATGGTTGTCCATGAGAGACGCCATATCCGGGACGGCCCGGGCAACATCCACCTTCCGACGGACACCAGCAATGATCCGAGCAAGATCTCCTTCAAATAGAGGCCCAAGAACCGGGGTCATGCGAAAGTCGAAATCGATCCGCTCAAGATGAGAGAGGATCTTCCCCGTTGCCTCGTCGGGATCTTTTTCCCCCATGCTGATGAGGAGACGCAGCTGGCGTGGCTCGGCCCGTTTCATCTTGGCACGACGGAAGTTGGGACGAAGAACGATCCACTCCGGTCCTTCGACAAATCCAAACGGGCTCTCGGACCAGCGCGGGTCATCCCCGATGGTTCGGGCGATCTGAGGGGTTTGAAAAACCGTCAGGTGGGCCCGGAAATTCGCTTCGCCAAAGGAGTTCATGAGAATGACCACGCAGTTTCGATCCACGAGGTCGGCCACCGCTTGTACGTCCGGCCCCCCTTCGAGATCGATGACCACCGCGTCGGCCTGAATGGTTCGGACCGCAGAGGCTACGTCTTCCCAGTTGAAATCGCCGTCTTCCGAGGCACCGAGAGGAAGTACGTCGTTCCCCGTCCCGAGAACCCGAGCCCCCTGAGGACTTTCTTTATCCAGAAGAAAGGTTGGCTCGGCCACCCGCAGGCGCTGCATGGCCTCCGCAAGGGCAATGCCCCGGTTGATGAAGCGAAAACCAGCCTTTGCTCCAAAAGAGCTGAGGAGGGCCACTTTAGGAATAGCTCTGGATTGGTTCATGATTCCGTCCCAATCATCTCCATCGATGTCACTTCACCCAACCACAGGGAATAGGTGCCATCGACAACGATCGTCTAGAGAGTCATCGAACTTGAGGAATGAGTTTCAAAACGATGGCATTCGTCAGGCTGATGCCCCGGTCACTCATCGAGGCGTCATCTTGGATCAAACCCTGAACCGTCAGGGCATCCATACGAAGGCCATCCGGTTTTCGATGAGCGAGTACGGGGGCGGGGAGCGCCGCAAGGTTTGGCCGCCCGAGCAAACCGAATCGCCCCAGGTTGTTGAAGAGAACCGTGGGAGTTCCGCCGGTGAATGGAAACGGCACAACTCCCGTGCCGATGCCACCGGGAAGCGTGACAAGATCAGCCTCACCCGTTTCTTCAAAGACGCAGTAAATGGCAAAGCGGGATCGGGAGCGGCTCGGTGGTGCGTCCACGAACAGCTCAAGAGGATCAAGGGGTCTCACCTCGAGAACTCGATCATCGAGCCGCCCGGATGAAGAGCCATCAGCTGAGACAACTCGAAGAACATCCACCACCTCCCCCCCTCTTGCGTTTACGTTTCCCGGACGAAAAGCGCGAGCTCCCACATCCTGGTGCGTTGCGAGGAGCCAGGAGTCCGGGTCAACGGTGAATCCGGTGGCGGGCGCGGGGGTATCCACCATGAAACGTTCCGTCCTGCTGTCGATTTCGAAGACAAAGGGTAGATCCCCGGCGTCGGTATGAACCACTACATCCAGGGGGAAGCGGAAGATTGGCGCATTCTCCTGGATTTGCTGGAGAGCAAACTCGAACGTGAATCCCCCTCCTGATTTCGGAGTCGACTTGAAACCGTACTCCAGCGCGGGGTAGCCTCGTTCGAAGATCCAGGAAGCAAAAAACCAGTCGAGACTTTTCCCGTGAAAGGATTCGGCAACCGCCTGAAAATCGAGGGTCGACACGTTTCCAAAAGCAAAGAGGGAGGCGTACTCGCGACACGTGGAAAAGAAGTTCTCATCTCCGACGACCCGGCGCAGCATATGCAGCACGGACGCACCCTTGAAATAGACGGTGGCTCCAAACAGCTCTCGTGGGTCGTAGATCGGAAACCGCCCTTCGATGACTTCGTTATTGATGTAGAGGCCATGAAAGTTTCGGATCCGATCATGGAAGGCTTCGACGCCGGCCCGAGACTCGGTGTAGAGAGCATCGAAGTAGGTCGCAAATCCCTCGTTCAACCAGATGTCTCGCGTGTCGATCAGAGTGACCAGATTGCCAAACCAGGAGTGGGCAAGCTCGTGAGCGATGATCCCCTGGTTGGTTTTCGTTCCGGTGACGAAGTTAGAGCCAAGGGTCGTGCAGGTCTGATGCTCCATGGCGCCGGAGAATGGAGCGGTTGCCATGGCATATTTTTCGAAGGGATAGGGGAAGATGATGCTGGTGTAAAAGCTCATCATGTCGCCCGTATCTTCAAAGTCGATCTGAGCATTTGAAAGCTCGGATGGGCGAACGAAGAATCTTAGCGGCACCCCATCCACGTCGGTTCCAAATTCGACGTAGTCGGAGATGGCAAGAGAGATGAGGTAGGTGGCAATGGGGAAGGATTCCGACCAATGATAGGTCGACGTACCGTCACCATTATCCACGACGGAGAGAAGAGATCCGTTTGACACGACCACTTTGTCGGAAGGCACGGTGGTCAGGGTTTCACTGGTCGCCTTGTCGGAAGGTTCGTCATGGCAAGGAAACCAGAAGCGGGCCTTGTCCGGTTGGGACTTTGAGTAGGTTGTCTGGGAACGAAAGAAGAAACCGTCTTCCGGCTCTCCGGCATAGAAGATCTCGACCTCGAACGTTTCCCCGATTTCATAGGGTCGATCCAGGTTGACGGTCAAGATTCCGGCGGTGCGACCGAAGCCAACCGTGACTCCTCCCATTTGCACGTCGGTGATGGGCATCCTGCGAAAGTTCAAATCGATGGATGCAAGAGCGGATGTTCGAGAGCTCGCCCTTACCGTGGTTGAACCGGCGATGCGACGGCGTGTCGGTTCGACGAGGATCTGCATCTTGTAGTGAAGGACGTCAAAAGAATGAGGGTTTTCTGCTCGTAGGTCGGTAGAAGGCTCGAAGGAGCCGGTGCCGTGTTTGCAATAGCCGTGAGCGGGTTTGGTGACGGCGACCGATTGAGCAGAGGCTTCCCGTGGAAACCATGAGATGAGAACTCCAGCAACGATCAGGCAGGGCAACATCCTGATGAAGCGAGCAGTGCGGGAATGTTGAAACCACCTCATTGAAAAATACCGCCATGGACAAGGAGGGCTTGCTAGCGCTGACCGGAGCGCCTTGTTCTTCGGGTCTATTGTAACAAGCGGATGCAAGCCCCACCAGATGGCTAACAAAAGGCCAAGCGAGCGCTCTCCTTAGAGCCCTCGCTTGATGAAGTGGTGGAATTCCTTTTCGAGTCGTTTGTAATCGACCCCTTCAAAAGCAACTTTGACTGCCTTTTCGAGGGCCTTTTTCACGAGCTCGGGATCTCTCTTCTTCTTGACGGAGGGAGGGGCAACTTCGCCCGCCCGATCTTCGCTCTCGTCGGGAGGGAGATCCGCGGGCTTTTCTTCTTCGTCAGGCTGCTTCTTTTCGGCCTCACGATCAGGACCGGGCTCTTGACCGCCGGCTTCCGGATCGCCGGGTCCGCCTGGAGAATCGAAACCGTCATCGGGTTGATCGGTGGGCGGCTCCGGCCCGGGCTCGGCTGGAGGATCGCCGTTTCCGTCTGGTTTCGGGGGATCCGAATCGCTCTTCTCTTCGGGTGCTGGTGTCTTGGGGCTTTTGGTTACCGCCAGCTTGTTGGCATCGATGCGTTCGATCTCATCTTTCAGGGTGTTGAAATAGAGGGGAAGGATCTGGCGGTAGCGCTCGTTCTTGGTCACTTTTCGGAGGAAGTAGATAAAGGCCCATCCCTGGGCGTAATTCTGTCCGGCGTTCTTGTAGTATTCTTTCTGGGAGTACCGAACGAATTTCTCCAGGGGAACAAGTTTCCCGAGGGTCGCTGCCTGCTTGACCCGCCCGGTGCGCCACTTGAAGGGCTTCACGCTGACCTTGGAGCCTCGAAAGTCGGCTCCGGCGAAGAAATCCCCGTTCCCTTCGTTGAACCAGGAGTGAGGGGCCAGTTCTCCAAAGGCGTAGAAGATGTACTGGTGGAAGGCCTCGTGATAGAGAACCGAGAGGCTGTTGGCCCGACTCTTCTTCTTTGACATGTTGGGGAAGCGATCATAGAAGACGAGCTCTTCGGCGGCACTGTTCCAGTATCCGGCGGAGCCAGGGGGCCCACCGTACCGATGGTATTCGGCGCTTGAAGCGCAGACCCGAACAACGGAAAGAGTTGTAATCGAGCCTACCGGCGGAAAGAGGTCCATGTAGACATCTTTTCGGAGCCGCTCGATACTTTTTCCGATGTACCTCACCATGGGGCGATCCTCTGAGTTGGAGAGGATCACGTAGTTCTCCGTGTCGAGGCTATACCAGCCGGGAACCCCTTTGATGAGGTTCTTCTTTTCTGCTCGAACCCGCTCTTTGGGAGAGAGTTCTTCGAGATCGGCGAGGAGTTGCCCATCCACTTCGAGTCGCTTGAAGCTCTTCATGGATTGATGGAAAGCGCTTCGATAGGTCTTTCGATATTTGGAGGCGGGAGCCCAGAAGAGGAGGCCGAACTCTCCCCCTTCTTTGGTTGGGATCGAGCAGGCGAGGTAGGCGTTGTCGCGGACGGTGAACTCGTAATAGCGGCTGGACTTCTTGCCGACCTTGGTTGCCTTGCCTTTGCCGACGTCTTTCAGAGAAATGAGGTTGAGAGTTTTGAGATAGGTGTCTTGCTTGAACGGTGCCTTTCTCTTGGCCTCTTCCTCTTTCTTCTTCCGTTCCTCGTCGCCATATTTCTTCTTCTTTGTGGGGTCAACTTTGGGCTTTTTTTCCGGGACGGGTTTGGGGTAGAGGTAAATCTGAAACCCGGGCTGGCCAAAGTAGGTTCGTTCTCCGAGGAAGCGACCGATGAGCTTTTCGGATTTTGGGGGAACCGGAATCTCGCCAAAGCCATCCACAATGCGCACGGAGTAGCCGGCCCGGTTGTTGTTGATCCTCCGCCCGAGGCGCTCGGCGGCGAGAAGGTCAGCGGCTCCAAGGAGAAGAAGGAGGAGCGCCAGGGCTCCGCCGGAAACGGCCTGAGTCGCAAGTGATTTCATGAGAGCTCTTTTTGAGAATGGGCTTCATTGAGTCGGGTAGCCCGGGCCGAATGCCAGGTTTCGATCTCTTGCAACCTACCATCGGGTGACATCGCCGGTCAACAGGGCGCCCCGGCCGACAGCCTGAACACAACACCAGTCGCCGTTTAGAGTTGGGAAAAGTCGGGTCAGCTCTCCTGTCAAGCTCCATCCAGGGCAGGACGGGAGATGGATTCCCCGCAAATCCCTCCACGATCGCGAAAGTCATGTTTTGGGAATCTTGACCGGATCAGGATTGCTCTTACCCACATCGAGAGGTATACCTTAGCCTCCAATCAGAGCAAATCAGACATCACACACACAGGCCCGTGGCTCAATTGGCTAGCGCACCTGATTCCAAATCAGGGGGTTGGGGGTTCGAGTCCCTCCGGGCCTGCCACTCTTCTTTCCAATGTCAGCAAGCGACTCGTCGGGACAAACGCTGACAGGATCCCCATTAAGCGAAGTTGGGATTTCGTTGTCGGCGTCTGTTTTCTTGACGGCGTCTTTGCCACCTGAAGACACGGATGGACACGAAAAGACAGATCTCACCCCAAGGCTCACCCCAAGGCTCACCCCAAGGATTTCATCGGTCCCCGTTGCCTTGGCGCTCTCACTCATTTGTGTCGAGTCATCGGGAAGCTTGGGCAAGCTCTCCAGGGCACCCTGCAAATCCATCGCGTGCAGATGGGTGTACCTGTCCATTGTCAGGGTGATCGTCGAGTGCCGGGCAAGCTTCTGAGCAATACTCGGATGGACCTTTTGCTCCGCGAGACTCGAAAGGAATTGATGTCTCAAGGCATGGAAGTCGAAGGCTCTCTCGATCTCGTCTTTGTAGGGGATCTTGGCCAGAGCCAAATCTGCTTTGATCATGTCTGCAGATCTATTCCTCCAGGTCCCGGGCCACAGAGGCGCGCTTGGAATCTTGCGGACAAGAAAGCAAGCTAGCTTCGCAGCCAGATCGCTTTTGAGGGGCAACTGGTCCTTCTGTCGATGCTTGGATGAGGCGGCCTCTACCGTCACAACGGGAGATGATGAGCCCAGGTCGAAGCTCTTCGGCGTAAGGCTGGCAAGCTCGGCACGTCGAAGCCCGGTGTAAGCGGCCACCATGTAGAGCATCGCCCGATCAGGCCCAGAAAGCCCTCGAAATGGCGGGGCCTTCTTGGTCTCCCGAATCAGGTTGGCGAACTGTTTCTGCGTTATGTGGCGTCGCTCATGCCTTCGATCCGACTGCTCATTTATCCTTGAAAGATGGGCGAAGACATCACGCTCCGACCGATAATCCCGGACAAGCCACCTGGAATAGCCCTTGATAGCGGTGAGGTATGAGTTCAGTGTCCTTGGAGACCGGCCTTTCTCCCGAAGATCGGCCAAGAACCGGGAGAAACGACTCGCCGACAGATCACGAATGACCAAAAACCGGCACTCGCCGACCACGGTAGTGATGGACGCCACCGTCTCATCAATGTACTTCTCGGTATCGCCTTTCGCCTTCAAGTGCGTTCGGTAGGCCGAGAGGTGCTCAACCAGTGGCCTCTGTCGATGCTCAGCACATGGATCGACCACCCCCTCTTGCTCCAGGCTGGTTCGCTTCACAAGCTCGGCAAGGAGCTGCTGGCTGGCAGCTTTGTCCGTGTATCCTTTTTTCCGTCGTCGGATCCCCTGAGCATCTAAATATTCGACGTACCAGTGCTTTGCCTTCTTCGTCATCGCCACGCCAGTTTCCTTGTTTCTGACGGAGTAGGTCGGCTTGAAAAGATGCGCCACGGCTACTTCCCTTTCTCTTTGGTAGGTGTCTCGATCCCTTGACGTTTTAGCCATCCGACCATCAGGTTCTCGACGACAACCCCAAGGCTCTTCTCCTGACGTTGGCATTCTAGCTTGACAGCTTCGAGAAATGCCGCCGGGAGACGAATCGTAACCGTCTCTCGTCGAACATCGTCAGGCAAGGCAGGACGCCCCGTCTTCTTCTTCTTTGTCTTCTTCTTGGCCATGGTATCAGTGTATGTTTTCGTGTTACGGAAAGAAAGAACCTACCGCTTCGTCTCCCAACTTTTCATTAGTGGCATGCCTGCATCGACCCACGCAATTACTTCAGCACGCCTCCACCGGAGCACCTTGGAAGACCCGCATACCTGGACAGAACGTGGGAGTTTCCCTGCCGACCGAAAACGGTGTACCGACCGAACAGAGATTCCCAGAAGGCGGGCCAATTCACAGGCATCGATGAGGATGGGTTCCAGGTTGGTGTCGGAGGTCATGCCCGCGCTCCCGGTGCATCCCGGTTGGCTTCAAGCTCCTCCTGAGAAATGTCATCGCTTCCGTCATCCGGCTCGGCGATTGTGCGAAGGTCGAAGGATGATGAAGGATTGCCGTCCTGCTCCTGCGAAGGTGCGAAGGATGATGAAGGTTTATCCGGTTCTTCATCAAACTTCGACCTTCGCGGCTTCGATCGGCGAGGAAATGGCGCGAATCGAGACCCCTTACCGCTCCCGATTTTCCGTGCACGCTTCTTTCTAACGAGGAGATTTAGAGCCGCTGTGAGATCTTTTGACGAAACCCGGTTTCCCAGGACACGATGAAGTCCCTCGCGGTTTAGCCCGGTGGAGCCAGCCGCTCTGATACTGGAGAGGATCTTGTCGGCGACCGGGTTTCCCAGACGATCGCCGAACAAGGTCTCCAGAGACCGTTCGCTGTAGTCCCAGAGTGCATACGCGGCCTGGAGATGCTCAATGCGGATCTCGCTCGCCCCATCAGCGAGCGCATAGAGGAGACTCAGACGGAGTACGTGAGCCTCAGCTCGGGCTGCAAGGGGGTCAATAAGACCATCTCGGTCTCTAGAGAGGTTCGGGTAGATCTCAGACCAACGCCTCTTCGCTGCCGCATCCATCTCAACCCGGCCCAACTTCCGCGCAAACTCCAAGTTTTCCTGAATTGCCTGTGCTAGCTTTCCCCGTTTCTCCTCGTCAATTCCAGCGCCACCGTGGGGGAGGAGTTGCGATCGCTTTACGCGAAGGACGAAGAATCGATTCAGGAATCCATTGTGAATATCAACCTCGGTCATCCGTCGTTTCAGTTCAGCTTCTGTGATGTGACCGATCACCGAGACATGGCACCTCGTCGCTTCGAGGGGATCGGATCGTGTAAGAACAGCTGATCGATCGCTATCCCAAAAGGAGCGCAAGACAGCGGTGAGGGTGGATCCGTCCCGCCCCCCGGCAACGAGGGAACGACCGAATTCCGCTTCGACAACGAGAAGCCTCTTGTTTTCAGCGGGAGGGCCGTCCTCATTTTTATCTCGGAGGGCCTGAATCAGGCCCTCACCGCTTGCGAGACCGCTCTTGATGCACGCATCTTGCCAGCTGGAATCAATGTCCTGCATCATCTTCTTGACATGCCCAAGCGAGGTTCCTTTTCTCGCATGTGCCGTTTGACCTATGACGAGAAGAAACTCGTTCACGTGGTGCGAGTCAGCCTCAATCTGTACGTGTGGCCCACGACCAACGGCTGACCCGAAGCTCACCAGAAGCTGGCCCAGAATCGCGATGGGATCCGCCTCGGTGTGAGGCTGGATTAGTTTGGCAAACTGTCCGATAGGCCCATGGTACGCCGCCGCGCCAGGCGGCTCGGGCCATTCTTCTATCTCCGGTCCTTCGTCCAGCTCGCCAAAACGATCGTGGAGCTCGAGGCATTGATCAAGAGCTTCGTTAGGAAGGGTTTTCCGTTCGGTAAGCTCTCGGACGATCTTTATCAGCCCGATTCCAATGTCTTTCCGCCTCACCTCTTCCCGCAATACCTCGACGGGGTCATCCATCTCGTAACTCATCGAGAACCCCTTTCCGGCCAGGGAGTCCCAGCATCGAGTCCGACTCGAAGCATGGGACCTTCAATGATCACAACGGCGTAGATGTCGTGTAGGTAGAGGCCGAACTTCCGAAAACTACTCCGATCTGAGATCTCTCCTTGCTCTCGTAGCAGGAGCAACAGCTCCTTGTGATGAATCCTACTCCCTCTCGAACGTAGTTCTCGCAAGCCCAAAAGCACCGAGCGTCCCAACTTCTCCGAGAACACATATGAATTGATTCCACCTAGGCGTAGGCGTCTGAAGATTTCGACGTTGTCGGAGAGTATTTCGCCCAAAACACGCCGCTCTGCCTTGATGTGCTGCGGTTGATCGAGGAGCGCATACAAGTTATGGTGGGTGTCCCTTCTCGGCGCTTCCCTCATCCCCGTTTTCCTGGGGGGGGCGCTATGTTTTGTCATCGCACTCCCTCCACCTCTTGGAGGAGGTTTTCGACGGTCACCCCCAGCCTGCGGGCTGCTGCTAGGACGTGTCCCCGTGCCCAGAGTCGCCTCCCTGCGTGGATCGGTGGGGATTTGATCTTTCCACGGCGAACGAGGGATTGAAGTTGAGGTTCGCTGACACCAAGCGCGTGGGCCACGTCACCAGAACAAGCAGGATACCGCATGACAAAGTCCTCCTAATATGAGCCGGACCAAATGGCCACGACGATTGTCGTTGCCAAATGAAAACGATGCTACGGAGGGTGGGTGTGGTTGGGTGCGGTTGGGTATCAGTTTGGGTGTCAGCTCTAAGGGGTGAACCGAGAGCCTGGGTAGACACGCGGAAGAGAGCGCCCAGAATAATCTTCTAGGAATGGTCTTACTTCCTCCCACGCCCAGAACGATGCTTTTCCCCCTTTCCCCGACACCCTCGGAGGGGGAAGCTTTTTCTTGTGTTTTTCAAGCGTTCGCTTAGACCTCTGAACGACCGCTGCCATTTGGTCCAGGGTCACGAGCTGGTTAACCTCACCCGCCTCTTGATCCTGGCTCAAGAATTGACCGGCCTCCGACGCGCCATAGTTTCTTGGACTACCGGCGCAGAACTGAAGAACAGCGTCGCGCTCACGTGAGAGATTCGAGCGGATCTGTTGAAAGTCCACAGCAAGCAGCTCGAATTCTTCAAGCGCCAGGCGGCACAAAGTGTCTCGAGCCTCCCGCCGCCGTCTGGAGTTCCTCGTATCGAATGCCAGCCGGACTCCTTGCGCGCTTCGAAGGACAACGGCCAGGCAAGATCCGCCTAGCAGGATTTCCTTCGAACCCTCGCTGGCCGCCGCCAGTTGACCGACGATGGCCGTACCACCATGCTCACGTCGGAATGCGGCGACGAAATCCAGATGATCTCGAGAGATCTGGGATCCATACTCTTGGAGGGCTTGCTCCATAACTGGGACGAGGATCGACCTCTTGGATTCTTCATCAAGGCCCCTCG
>JAJDCM010000330.1 GCA_029260825.1 Planctomycetota bacterium
TCCTTCACGACATCTTGTATCGCGTCATCACGATTGCCGGCCCCATCGGTGCGGTCCTCTCCATCACGTTGGTGTCGATCACCACGCTTCAATCCGGGATTTCGTTCGCCCCGCAGCGCCTTGCCTTCAATCTGGATCGAATCAACCCCATCAAGGGGATCGGAAAACTCTTCAAGCTGAGAAGCCTGGTCACACTCCTCACATCTCTGCTCAAGATCACGGCCATCGTCGGCGTCCTTTTTTTCAGCGTCAAGGCATCCCTTCCGCTCGTCGCCAACCTGGGCGAAACCGATCTGGAGCTCGGCCTCATGACCGGCGGAGAGATCGTTCTCAAGACGATCCTTCAGGTGACCCTGGTCATCCTCGTCATAGCAACCCTGGATTTCATCTATCAAAGGTGGCAACACAGCAAAGACCTGATGATGTCCAAACAAGAGGTCAAAGACGAGAACAAGACGGCAGAGGGTGATCCCAAGCTCAAGTCCAGGATCCGATCCATGCAGAGAAGCATCGCAACCGGACAGATGCTTGAGGACGTCGCCGAAGCAGACGTGATCGTGACGAATCCTCACCGGATCGCGGTCGCGCTGAAGTATCGAAAAGACGACGATCTCGCCCCCATTGTTCTGGCCAAGGGGATGAATCTGATCGCCAAGAAGATCCGCCATATCGCTCGAAAGAACGGGATTCCCATCATCGAGAACAAGCCGCTCGCTCGAGCTCTGTATAGCACCGTCGATGTCGGCGGTACGATTCCTGAGAAACTCTACCAGGCGGTGGCGGAAGTACTCGCCTTCGTTCATCGCATTCGTGAGCAACGTCAATCATGACAGCACTCGAAGAACAACAAGACAAAAAGTCTGGTGCAATGCACACCCTTGACGCAGCCGTTGCGCTTGGCGTGGTGGGCATTCTCATCGTTCTTCTGGTTCCGATTCCGTCGTTCCTCATGGACATTCTTCTTTCCTTCAACATCTCGCTGGCCATCCTGACCCTGCTGACAATTTTGCACACCAAGCGGGCCCTCGAGATGTCGACGTTTCCAACGATCCTCCTGCTGGTCACCCTCCTTCGACTGGCGCTCAACGTAGCTTCCACCCGATTGATTCTGCTCAAAGCAGACGCCGGATCGGTCATCTTCTCCTTTGGAGATTTTGTGGTCGGGGGTAATCTCCTGGTCGGCGTGGTCATATTCCTGATCCTCGTCATTATTCAGTTTGTCGTGATCACGAAGGGTGCCACTCGAGTCTCCGAAGTCGCGGCACGATTCACTCTCGACGCAATGCCCGGCAAGCAGATGGCCATCGATGCCGATCTCAATGCCGGTTTGATCTCGGAGTCCGATGCCAGGGAGCGTCGCGAATCCGTTCAGCAGGAAGCCGAATTCTATGGCGCCATGGACGGTGCCAGTAAGTTCATCCGTGGCGAGGCCATTGCCGGACTGATCATCACGGCGATCAACGTTCTTGGCGGCATGGGTGTTGGAGTGAGTCAGGGAGACACCATCCTCGAGGCGCTTCGGCGCTACGCGATCCTGACCATCGGTGATGGCCTGGTGACCCAGATCCCGGCTCTCTTCATCTCCACCGCGGCTGGTATCCTCGTGACGAAGGCCTCTTCGAAGTCCTACCTTCCGCGCGAGCTCACCATGCAGTTCCTGAGACGTCCCAAAGCGGTCGGACTCTCCGGAGTCATGATCTTACTCCTGGGCCTGACTCCAGGGCTCCCCAAGGTTCCCTTTTTCGTCCTGGCCATCGTCCTCGGCGGAATCTTCTTCGCGATCAACAAACGGGACAAGGACGCTTCAAAAGCGGAAGAAGAAAAGGAAGATGCGGAGGGTGCGGAGGGCGATGCGGATGAGATCGATCAGCTTCTTCTGGTGGATCGACTCGGCATCGAGCTCGGCTACAAGCTCGTTTCTCTTGTCAAGCCGGAGGCAGGAGGAGGGCTCCTCGATCACATCACAAACCTGAGAAAGCAGCTTGTGATCGAAAAAGGATTCGTGATTCCGCCGATCCGGGTAAGAGACAACCTACAGATTGACTCGTGCCACTATCGCATTCTCCTGGGAGGAGAAGAAATCGCCCAGGGAGACGTGCTCCCCGAATATCTGCTCGCTCTTGGCCCTCAAGATGCTGGCCAGGAACTGAACGGAATCCCCGCCGTTGAACCGACGTTCGGTCTTCCGGCACTTTGGATCACCCCTGATCGGCGCAGCCAGGCGGAGCTTGCCAACTTCACGGTTGTCGAGCCGGTATCGGTCCTCGTAACACATCTGACCGAGGTCATTCGTTCCCGATCCCACGAAATTCTCACCCGAGATGATGTCCAGACACTCCTTGATTCGGTCAAGGAACACTCTCCGGTCGTGGTGAACGAACTCGTTCCCGGAGCCCTTCCGCTCGGCGAGGTTCAAAAGGTATTTCAAAACCTACTCCGGGAAGGAGTCGGAATTCGCAACCTCCCCCTCATTCTGGAAACCATCGCCGACAATGTCGGAAAGTCGAAGGATCCGGATATTCTGACCGAACTTGTCCGGCATCGCCTTTCCCATTCCATCTGCCGAACTCATCAGGACGAAACCGGTAGCCTCTCGGTGATCACACTGGCTCCCGAGCTGGAAAACAAGCTCGTCAACTACACCAAGAAGAACGGACAGATTGGGGCCGACGGGCTCAACCCCACGTTCGTACAGACCCTTCTCGGGCAGGTTTCCGACCTCTTCAAGAACGCGCTTCACCGGGGCAAGGAACCTGTCTTGCTCGTTCGTGGCACCATTCGACGCCTTCTGAGTGATGTCGTCTACGGTGTCATACCCAAGGCCGCCGTTGTCTCCTACAACGAAGTCGCGACGGCAAAGAACATCGAACCCTTAGGAACTATTGATGCAACGTACGTTGACTAACCAGAACATCGAACACCAACTCTGGAAAACACCGGTCAAACATCATGAGTAAACAGATACGTCGATACCGAGGGGCCAACGCTCAAGCCCTTCTTCGTCAGATCGAAGACGACAATCTCATCGGAGCGACTCTGGTAACGAGCCGATCCTTGCCGTCAACAAATCAAGATGAAGAAGAGATCCTTGAATTGACCGTTCAATGCGACGAGAGCCTCAGCCGTCTCGAGTACCTTCGCAAGCGATGGCAAACCGAGCGCAGCCTCCCCCAGCAAATAAGCGAGCTCCTCCAAAAACACGAGGTCTCGCCGTCTACGCTTCAATACCTCGTCAATCGAGTCTCGGCGGTGGAAAGCGGAATCCCGACAGATTCGGACCTATTCATCCACGCCATTTCGAAACTCTTGACCCGATCCCTCCGCATGGATCCACGATCGACAAGGCCAAGAAGCAACGAAGTCAGCGTCCTCATCGGCCCTCCCAGCAGTGGGAAGTCGACGGTTGCCGCCGCGTTCATCAACAAGGGATGTGCGATCATCCATGACGAACCGGCCAAGACCGACGGGTTCGACCTCGATCTCTACGCCAAAGACCTCGGCGCAGCGATCAAGGGCCTGCGTCAGTCATCCGATCTCCGGCAGGCGCTCCTTTCTACCGCCCCAACCGGTGGCGCGGTGTTGGACAGCAATCGACTGTGGCGATCTCCTCATGGTGCACTCATCTCCATTTGTGATGATGAGCGTCTTGAAGCCGCCTGGCGCCTTCGCTACCACCTTGTTCTTGATGCAGCGAGCCTCGACGAAAACGATGAGGAACTCGAAGAATTCTTTCGATGTCCGATCTCATCCGTCATCGTTACCGGTCTTGACAGAGCGAATACGTATGGCCCTCTTCTTGACTTTCTCGTCAACCGAGGAATCTCTCTCAGCTACATCGGCACGGGAGCTCAGCCCGGAACGGACCTGGAACCCGCATCGGGGGAACTTCTTGCACGATGGCTCACGGTGAAGTGGGCTGAAATGGACGGAGAAACAACCAAATGATGAAGACCGATCGAAAGTCTCTGTCAACTCATCTAAAAACACGTCATCCCTTCACTCTGACCGTGACCAGTGGCAAGGGTGGTGTTGGCAAGACCTGCATTTCCGTCAACCTCGCCATCGCTCTCCAGAAGCACGGCATCTCGACCCTGCTTGTCGATCTGGATCAAGGGCTTGCAAACGTCGACGTGCTTCTTCGGCTTTGTCCGGGCAACACATTGCACAGCTACCTGGATGAGCAGAGCTCACTGGAGGACTGTGTTCAGAAAGGGCCCGAGGGCCTGCGGTTCATCGCAAATCGATCCGGAAAAGAAGGGTCTCGGATCCTGGGCTTGAAAGAACTGAACGGAATCATTCATGACCTCGCCAGGATCGATTGCCCTCCTGAAGTCATCCTCCTCGACACGGGAGCCGGTATTTCCGAAACCGTCCTCTCCTGCTCCGCAATGAGCGATGAAACGATTCTCGTGACCACCCCCGAGCCCACGGCAATCACGGACGCCTATGCAATGGTCAAGGCAATCCACCGGAAACGAAGTTCAGCGGTGGTTCATCTGCTACCCAACAGGGTGCGATCGATCGAAGAAGCTCACAAGACGACCAATAAACTCACGAGCGTCGCCAAGAAATTCCTCGATTTCGACCTCTGCAACTTCGGGTGGATTCAAGAGGATGACATGGTTCAACAGTCAGTCCAGAAGCAGGTCCCCCTCCTCCTGGAATCTCCAGGTTGCCCCGCTTCGAGGAACATTCGATTCCTGGCAGCCCAGATGTCCAGCACGATCCGGAAACATCAGGTGTTGAACAATGATTGATCCACTGGCCAGAATCGCCGCCTGCTACGCAGCAGGACTCGTCTTCTGCGTGGTCTGGATGATCGGGGTCTTTCGAGGATCACCGCTACTACCAGCTTGTACTCGCTCGATCATAGCCGCCGCCGGCACCTTCATGATCGTGTGGATATTCATTCATTTTTCGGTACGAATCCTCTTTCACGGGCTCGCGTCAAAGGCCCACGCAAAGAAGATTTCAGACAAGACAGAAACAGGATAGGGAGTGAATGTCTGGAGATCATTCCTACCCGCAGATGTGAGGTAAACCCATGGGAGATTCGATTCGCGTTCCCGAAACTAACCCTGACTTCGATCATGGAAGCTCAGGGGGTTTTCATTCCGGCAAACGGAAAAAAAAGCCGAAAGAAGAAAAGACAAAACACGAAAAGAAAAGGCCTGTCGACTCGACAAAGAACGACCAAGACGGATCGATCGACATCATCCTGTGAGACCAAACATGAGCGAAATCAAGAAGACCTCGATCATCAAAAGTGAAAAGATCAAGACTTCAACAAGCGAGGTGATCTACGGGTCGTCCGGCGAGAATGCAAAGCCAAGAGTAGAAGTGACGAGGCAAGACGGAAAAGTGAAAGACTTCCGCATTCGGTGTAGCTGCGGCGAGATCGTCCACCTCGAATGTCAGTACAATGACTAAGGGAAAGGAACACCCCATGAACTTCCGGATTCGTTGCACCATGGCCTTCTTCGCGGTATTTGCGGCCACCCTGTTCACCGGCTGCCGTGCCCTCCAGGGTCCTCCCGTGGATGTTCACTACGTAGCCCACGACGAAGGCCCGCGAAACTACCTTGCCAAGGGACCGACCGTCCAGCTGAGCGAGTCGATCCCTGCAACCGACTCACCTCTGAAAACTCTTCAGAATGCTCTGGCAGAGCTTGACCAGCTCCGGATGAAGCACGCGGAGCTCGTCAATTCCTATGCCGACCTGGAGACGGATCGGAGCACCCTCGCTACCGAGATCGATCGAATTCACACGCTCAACGAATCTCTTCTGGTCTCTCAGAGAGAGTCGGAAAAATCCTACAACGAGGTCATGGATCGTCTTCTTCAGCTCAAACTTGAAAAAGTCCGGCTGGAGAAGAAGAACGTTCAACTCAAGCTGGAACAAATCGTGGCGGAGCGGACAAAGTGATGAGAATCCCCTACGCCGCCCTCTCTCTTACGCTCGTGCTTGCCGGAGGATGTGCCACCCAGAAGGTAGCTCCTCCTACGGCGAGCTACCGGGGCGAGTCCCTCGAAAGAAAATCGTTTCGACGGGTACTTCTCCTACCCCTCGTGTCAGATCAAGCCTTTCCGACCGAGGAGCAAATGGTCGAGGAAATGCTCTTTGAGGAACTCAAGAACGTCTCCTGGTTTGAAGTTCTTCGCTCGGATTTTGCTCCGGATCTGGACACCCTGGCTCGGCGAGCCTGGATGAGCGGCTCCATACCCGCCGCCGACCTTCTTTCTCTCGGGAAGCGGTATCGGGTCGATGGGGTCTGCATCGCGAAATTATCCACCTACAGCCCCTATCCACCTCAAAGACTGGGGATCAAGGCCCATCTATTCACAGTGGAAACAGGAGCTGTCGCCTGGGCGGGTGATGTGGTGGTGGACATGAGGACGGATGCGGCAATGACCAGGGCTCAGGAGTACTTCGAGGCAACGTCCTCTTCGGATGAATCGCTCTATGGATGGAACCTCATTCATCTTTCCCCCATGAGGTTCTCTCAGTTCAGCTGCAACACTCTTCTCGAAACGCTGGATCCGCGGTAACCGGACCCTATTCTTCCAGAAGATCTTCCTCGGGAACCAGTCCGAGTAGAATATCCGAGAGCCGCTTCAGACCCTCCGGCGTATCCAGCTCCCCTTCGTCCAGCTTCTTCTTGACCTGATCGATTCGCTCGGTTCTCACATCGTTTTCCGACAGAGCCCTTTCCTTCGCCTCTTGCACCCGGCTAAGAAGGTCACTCAGATCGAGGACGGCTCCATCCTTGGCTCCAAATGCCCCGGGAGAGCGAGCTTCTGAAGGGCCCCTTCTGTCCTCCGGCCCGTTGGTCTTCCCTGCATCTCGCAGAGGGAACTGGCCATCCGTATTCCCGATCTTCATCGAATCAAATCCTCCCGTTTGGGGGGCCGTTGCCGGCTATTTCTTCCGCTCCCCGGCAATTCCTTCCGGATTCCGGGAGCATCATCCAAGGAGTCTTATCGAGCGATCCTTCGAATTTCTTGATGTTCTTCAAACTCCACGTCGTTGCGCACCACCGCCCTAGCTCGGGAACCCATCAGAAATCCCATTCTCGGACCCATGAGTTGGTATGCGCATTGCGTAGGTGAGAGAGCGAACATCTTTTTCGAGGAAGCACAGTGATCCAGGACGTACTCCAAATCTTTGGCTTTGGCGCAGCACCCGAACCGATTGGTTCCTTGGGTTTAGCACCATTGCAGCCTTTTCAACTCGTTCTGAAGAACCAGTTGGAAGGGGGAGATCTCGTCCAGAGACCCGGCGCCCAACGAAGCGAGGAACTGCTCGCGCCATCGCTACAGATTTCTCACGAAACTCTGGAAGCACCAAGAGTTGAGCTCGTAGGCCAGCCTCCTGTCAAAGCGGAAGATTCCATCGATCCACTCTTCACCGGGAGGAACCATCCAGAAGCGCACCTTCCGGAAATCATTGCCGACAGCCGAACGACCGAGCCGGAAGAAACTTCAAAAGATTTGCTCCCTCCCCTGGATGCAGCGAACACTCCGTCTGCTCCCGAAGACGGCCCAAAAGACGTGGAAGAAGATTCGCAAGAACTGGATTCCTCGATCCTCTTTGAACCAGTGATCAACGCCGGCTCCCGCGCCTTGTTCGACGAGCTTCAACCGGAGCGACCGGTTTTCATTTCCATCCCGCCTCCCTCGGTGCGCCCGGTCACTAACCGGGAGGAGAAAGAGCTCGACCTGAAACCGTCGACGCCGGATCAGCTAAAGACCTTCCACCAAACAGACTCCAAGACGATCCCTGAACCTGAACAGGTAGGACTCCCTCGCCAGAGCCGCCTGGAATCGATTCAACCTGATCCAAGTTCCCAGGTGCAAACAGCCAGAGACAACAGATTCCAAGGAGAGGTGACCCAGGAGAATCCATCGAAGGCATCAGCAGTCTCGCAGGCTCCTGCAGATCAGAAGATCTCTCCTGTAGGAACCGCTGCGCCCGGAACACCCTCCATTGAACTTCAAAGGGAAGGTTCCTCGCCATCCGGAACAAACGGTCTCGACGAACGGCCAGTTCAGCAGGACCCGGTCCGACCTCAGACAAGGCCAGATCCCGAGGTCCCAGGCGCTAAAACCGACGCGGCCCGATTCCCTCTTCCGTCCCGACCTGAGAATCGACCCGATGCCATCCTTGAGACCTTTGGCCCGAAGCTGAGTCCCAGGCCCCTCGATCGTGGAATCGAAGCTCTCTTGAATCGTGGTCAACCCGTGACTACAAACCGCGGAAACGACATCGGTAAACCCGTCCTGCCTCCGGTCCTGGAAAGTCCTCCGTCAGAAGAGCCCCCAGTCCAGACCACGAACAAGATCGAAAGAATCCAACCCGATTCCGTGGAGCCGGCGGAACGTCAAGTCAAAGGGAAGGCGACAGCTCTCGAGCAAAGACCCGAAGTCGGCAAGGAACAGATCGAGCCCCGTCCATCAACGATTTCGACAACGATTCCGACAACGACTCCGACAACGACAAAGGAATCCGAGATCGGGCCACGAGCCGTGCCCGCTCCCCGAACTGAGCGCCCCGAGAAAGCCGATTCACCTCGGCCATCCGAACCGAATCAACAACCCAAGCAATCCGAGATCGCTCAACAAACCGGATCGACTGAGCGATCCAAGCCCATTCAATCATCACAGCAAGTTCACCCATCTCAACCCCTGGCTCGACCGGAATCAGCTCCGCGAGCCGAGTCCATCCAGGGTTACGAGCCGGCGCTGGAAAGAGAGCCCGTCCAGCAACCCGAACGCGCCCGGGGAACCGGAGATGTCAAGCAAACCGAATCCGCACCGCGAACCGTACCACCTCAAAGAGCGGAAACCACCCAGCGCTTCGAGACAAGCTCGCAGCAAAATCCGGCCCCACGATCCGAACCGGCGCAACAACCCGAGCTTGCTTCACGTTTCGACAGGAACGCGAAACCCGTTCCAGGACCCCGATTCGAGCCGATTCAACGTTCAGGGACCGCCCAGACATCCGATGGGTTTCGACCGGTCGAGCCCGCGCCTTCCTTGAATTCCAGTCAAGAATCCAGGTCGCCCCAGATATCACGACCTTCTCACCGATCTGAAAGCACCCCGTCACTCGAGCCGATTCAACGTTCCGATTCAACCCGGGTCGAATCAACTTTCCGGACGGATCAACCCGACGTTCGGCCCGAACAGCATCAAGAACCAACTCCTTCCCCGAAGGTTGGTTTCGCAGAGATCAAGGAGTCCAGCCCAACAGTTTCGCGAGCCCAGATCTCGTCGACTGAAAGCACGATTTCTCCGGCGACCCCCGGCAAGCCCGATCTGACTTCTGAGGTCCAAAGAGCAGGCAAAGACACTCTCCTGGACACTCCTGACCGGAAGGACGATTCCAGTTACTCCTCACCGTCACGGGACCTTCCACCGGGCATTCGTCCAACATCTTCCGGAGCCGACTCCGCTCCCGGTTTCCCCCTGCAAAACAGAGAAACTGCCAGTCCACCTCCGGTGAGCGAAGCAACCAGGGAAATCCTTGATCCACTTCCAGGAAGACCCGACTTCGCAGGAAGATCCACCCGGATCGACTCCACGTCCATCCCTACCAACCAGACAAACCAGGACGAAGCCCCGGAAACAAGCATCCAAGCCGGACAGTACGAGAACCCAGGCCGTGATTCGGAGCTACCGGACAACCGACAATTCCGGGACGGAAACTCTTCCAACGAAGCGTCCAAACCATACGAGACACAAACGACTCAGACTCAATCCGTGTCCATGGAAAACTTGCCCCCCAACCGCTCCGTTCCAATCACCGCTCCGACGGCAACGTCGGCCCCGGCCACTCCCAACGCTCCCCTGGAAACGAGCCGGGAGGCCTTCGCCCAGCTTGTTCTCCACGTTGATCCCACCAAAGAAGAAGCTGTCATCCATCTCCAGCCGGAAGAACTGGGATCGGTTCTTGTGCATCTTCGCCACGAAAACGATGGAATCCACGCGACCTTCGAAACAGATAACAAGGTGGCCACCGATCTCATCGATCAGAAAATATCCGACCTTCGAGAAGGTCTTGAGAACAACGGCATGAAGTTGCTTTCTCTTCATGTGTCAACCCAGGCACCGAGGAAAGAGCACCCGGGGCAGGGAAGAAATCGCCCTTCCCCTCGCGCAGAAACACGAAATCGGAGAGTTCCTTCCTACGGTGCCTCCCCCGCACAATCTGCGGGAGGCAAGGGACTCGACATCAGAATTTAGTAAATAAGATTACGGAGAACTAACCATGGAAATCGGCACGACTCTCTCGAACTCGGCACCGGGCCTTCAATCGGCGCTGGGATCAGCCGATCTTGGACGAGATGCTTTTCTTCAGCTCTTCGTCACCCAGGTTCAGAATCAGGACCCGCTCGAACCGGCCTCGAACGAAGACTTCCTGGGCCAGCTCGCCCAGTTTTCGTCTCTTGAACTCCTCGAGAATCTCAACGGTGGATTCGAAACACTGGCAGCCTTTGAGCAGGTCAACCAGGGCGCTTCACTCCTGGGAAAAGATGTCCAGTACCTCGATCCGGCAACCGGTGAAAGCCGAAGAGCCTCCGTCGATTCCGTCAAGCTCAGTCGCGCCGGAGTGACTCTGTCACTCGACGGTCAGCCGATTCCTCTTGGCTTCGTCCAGGAGATCTTCGAAGGAACACCCGAACCAACAACCGAATCCGAATAAAATCATTACCAATCAAAATAAAACCATGAAACTCATGAGGTGAATAATCATGTTGAATGCATTTAGCACCGGACTGGCGGGCATTCGAGCCCACCAGGTTCTTCTGGACGTCGTGGGAAACAACCTGGCAAACGTGAACACCCCCGGATTCTGGGGATCTCGTGTCGCCTTCTCCGACCTCCTCAGCCAAACGCTTGCTCCGGGAATCGCTCCCGGGGAAAACCGAGGCGGCGTGAACCCGAGCCAGGTCGGCACCGGCGTCTTTCCCCAGTCGATCGACAAGATCACGAACCAGGGTGCAATCTCCGCCACCGGGCGATCGTTCGACCTCGCCATCGAAGGAGCGGGATTCTTCGTGGTGAATGATGGGGCCAGAGACCTTTACACCCGGGTGGGTACCTTCGGCTTCGACTCGGAGAACTTCCTCGTGGACACCCGAACCGGGTTCCGGGTTCAGTCCGCACTTCAGGACTCGATACAGATCGATTCAGGCACCACCAGTCCGGCCCAAAGTACAGCGAACATTACGCTCGGCGGAAACCTCCCCGCCACCGTGGAAGGCCCTCTTGCCGAGGTCCTCACCACCTCCAGCGCTTTCCTGGAAAACGTCGCCGCTGAAGCCGCCGGAACGGCCGTGGAACCCTTCGCTTTTGCCGGTACAGAAGATTTCACCATCTCCGTCGATGGAGGAGCACCCCAGACGATCACCCTGAGCCCCGCCTCAACGACCGCTGCTCTGGTAGCGGCAGAAATCTCGGGTCAGCTCACGGGCGCGACTGCCATCGAGGACCCGGACAACCCGGGTGCTGTCTTGATTCAAAGCACAAGCCTTGGCACGGACGCCGACCTCACCATTCTCGATGGAACAGGAACTCCGGCAGCAACCCTTGGATTCGCCGTAGGCACCACGATTACCGGATCTCAAGTAGCCGCTACCGCGACCACCGCGCTGAATGCACTCGCATCAAATAGCGCTGCCTACATCGACGATGACCTCATCGAGATCACGGGATTCGACACGGACGGTACCGCAGTTTCGGGATCCTTCAAGTATGGAGTCGATGTCGATGACGACGGCACGACCCTCGGCGACCTTCTCGCCGCGATCGATGCCACCTTCCCGGGAGCCACCAGCGTCATCGAGGCAGACGGGAGTATCACCCTTACCGCCGATGAAGACGGAGAGTCGAACCTCAGTCTTTCCCTCAAAGACGCCGCCACGACCACCGGATCGACAACTTTTTCCGATCACTTCTTCACCGAGACTCAGGAAGGAACCGGCCCGGATCAAGTCACGACCCAGGTGGATATTTTCGACACTCTCGGCCGAGCTCACACTCTCACCCTGACCTTCGAGCGTCAACAATCCAACACCTGGGATCTCTCCATCGGCCTGGATAATGGAGGAACGATCGTCGATAACGTCATCAACGGGATCGAATTCGATGAAAACGGGAAGATTCGCGGCATCGCGGACGATTCATCTTCCATCGAAATCGATTTCGATGACCTCGACATCGATCAAACGATCGCCTTTGATCTTGGTGATCAGGGAGATTTCACCCAGTTCGGTGACCAGAGCAACCTCTTCGTCAACGATCAGGACGGCTACACCTCCGGCTCCCTCACGTCACTTTCCGTCGGCGCAAACGGCACCATCTTCGGCGTCTTCTCCAACGGACAAATCACCGAAGTCGATCAAATCGGACTGGTCAACTTCGCGAACCCGGAAGGTCTTTCCCGGACTGGAAACTCACTCTTTGAGCTCGGGGTCAACTCAGGAGGTGCCACCCGAGCCCAGGAAGGGCAACCTGGCACCGGGAACATCGTCTCCGGAGCCCTTGAAGGAAGCAACGTGGACATCACCCGAGAATTCGTCACCTTGATCCTTGCCCAGAGAGGCTTCCAGATCAATTCTCGAGCCATCAACACGGCCAACTCGGTTCTTCAGGAAGCACTCAACCTGATTCAGTAATCCCTGATTCAGATGTGAGGAGGGCGCACTCCCCTGCGCCCTCCTCAGTACGTATCTCCGAGGGGGACAAGGTCTAAAGTTCCGCTGCGAATATCCCGATGGCGATACCATGGAGTTTCTCTGACGCCAGGAAGTTGGCGATCGGGAAGCAAAGCAGGTGAACGCCAGAAACACCACTCGAGTCGATTCAACCTTGAACGATAACGTCCTATTCCAGCTTGCTCAGATGTCCCAGAGATTCGAGGGGCTCAAGTCCTTCAAGACAAGCCATTCCACTGACCCCTGGAGAATCGTTCTGTGGGCCGTGCTCGTTCCCTTCATCGGGTTCTGTGTACTCTTTCTTATCCGGCGACTCCAGAAGAAGCGAGATGAAATCTCGGCCTTCTCCAAGGCGGCCAAGCGCTTTGATCTTCAAGACGGAGAAATCTATCTGTTGCAAAGGCTTGCTGACAGGAAGAAGATCGCTGACCCGGTTCGCATCGTCCAGTCGCCCAAGTGCTTTGGTGATTGTACGGTCGGGTATCTTGACACCTTGCTCACTGGGGGAAAAGATCCGGCCTCATTCCTCATGCGCACCGACAAGATTCGAGAGAAGCTTGGCTTCCGAAAAACACGACTCGCCAGCGTCACCCATAGCTCACAGCTGGATCTACCTCGCAAGGCGACCCTCTGTCTGGGAATCCCCGTGGTTCGGGTACCGGTCCTGCTGATCCCGCGCCGACCTGACGGACTGGCCGCCATCGTTCTATCCCCGGAGAAGGCAAAAAGTTGCCGAAAGGGAGAGACAATCCCGATCGAGGCAAAAGACGGGAGCAACCGGATCACCTTGACCTTCCCCATCCGGTCCATCGGGAAGAAGGGACCCTATTTCGTCCTGAACCTGGCCCATTCCCAGGAAGTCTTCCTGACCGAACAAGGGCGTGGAACAAAATGCGCCGTTACGATTGAACTCCCAGGGAGTTCGGACGGCTCCGCGCCTCATCTCTTTCCCATCTCCGTGCTTTCGTTCGATGGATCTAGGATCGAACTCCAGTCCAGCGTTCCGCTTTCAACGGGTTCGGAATTCAAGATTCACTTCGGTGAAGATGTCACGCCTGTATCCGCAACGACCCTCGACTCCAATACGGGGGTTGGATCCACCCACGTGGTGAGCGCCAAGGTGATGGATCCCAGCTCCGCCTCGATCGCAACCATCAACGCGTTGATGGAGACGGGCTAACACGTGTCCAAGCGCGACCCAAAATCCTATCTCAGCATTCATTTCCGATGCTGCAGCACTTACCGCCGAATCTACAAGAACAAGGACGGTTCAGCGTATGCGGGGCACTGCCCCAAATGCCTCAAACCCATCCGTATCCCCATCGGACCCGGTGGCACCTCTGACCGTTGCTTCACCGTCCAGTAGCACCAACCCGGCAATTCCTTCCGGCTACCAGGAAACATCTGCCGGAAGGGACCCCGGTGTGAAGAATCGGGGATTCCGAAGAGTTCATCACTAAGCCAGTGTGTGAACAGTAGATAAATTTTTGATCCCTCCATCCGCTCTCATTGGCATCCCCGTTGCTAATACGAGGGGATATCACCAATGAACGGAGGGAAAATATGCTCGGAATACTTTATTCGTCGGCGCAAGGCATTTACAACAGTGAGCAGCAGCATGAGGCGATTTCCACCAATCTCGCCAATGCTCAGACTCCGGGGTACAAGGCACGACAGGTTGTCTTCAGCATCCCCACTGAACCATCGACGATCTCCTCTCCGGACAGTCCCGAGGAAAGCTCCGCCAATCGATCTTCCGAGCACAAGGTCTGGCTCGATTTTTCCAAGGGCGACACCATCCAAACGGAAAACAGGTTCGACCTGGCCCTCGCAAGCGATGGGTTCTTCACCGTCGAAACTCCGAGCGGGAACGGCTACACCCGAAACGGTAGCCTGACCATTGACGAGTCCGGGCGCTTGCAGACAAGAAGTGGAAAACCAGTTCTTGGACAATCCGGCACCATCACCATCGACCCGGCAGGAGAAGATCTCCGGGTCGGGCGAGACGGGAACGTCTACCAGGGGAACAACAACCTTGGAAAACTCAGAATCACTTCATTCTCCGATCCTCAACAGCTCATCGATCTCGGTGACGGAGTCTTCGCCGCTCGCCAGGGCCAAGCTTCCGAGACCCTCGATTCTCCCGACGTGATGCAGGGATTTCAGGAGCGGTCCAACGTGAATACCATTCGCGAGCTCGTGGGACTGATCACAATTCAACGACGACTGGAAACAAACCAGAGAGTCATGCGAACGATTGACCGGGCATTGGATCGAGTCATCAACACTCAGGGGTAAACCATGATCAAAGCGATGTACACCGCATCGACGGGAATGTCAGCGCAAGCACGCGCCGTCGACGTCATCTCGAACAACCTGGCCAACGTCAACACAAATGGCTTCAAGAAGAGTCAGGTTGACTTCCAGGATCTTCTCTACGTGGACGTGCAGCGACCGGGAGTCGCGACCGCTCAGGGACTCGAGGCGCCCAACGGGTTTCAAATTGGAAGTGGAACCCGGGCCGTCTCAACGACCAAGGTCTTCAGCCAGGGCGTTCTGGAACCCACGGGACGGGAACTCGACGTGGCCATCGAAGGCGCTGGATTTCTAAAAATACAAACGCCGAACGGCCAGACCGCTTACACACGAAGCGGCACCCTTCAGCTTGACGCGGATCTCAACCTCGTTACCTCCGAAGGATACACTCTCGATCCCCAGATCGCGCTTCCCAACGACGTCATCGCCGTCAGCATCGGCAAGGACGGCACGGTCAGCGCAATCACCTCAGGATCTCCGGAAACCGCAACCATTGCCGGACAGATTACCCTTTCGCGTTTTGTGAATCCGGCCGGGCTCGCAAGTCTCGGAGGAAATCTCCTCGCGGAAACTCCCTCTTCCGGAACCCCATCTGATGTCACTCCGGGCGAGGAAGGAACAGGCACTCTTGCCCAGGGATTCCTGGAACGAGGCAACGTCGACGTGGTGTCCGAACTCGTCAAACTCATCGTGGCCCAGAGAGCCTATGAAATCAACTCCAGATCGATTCGAGCAAGTGACCAGATGATGTCCACCGCGAACGGAATCGTCCAGTAAGGAATTTTCCATGCACCTTGAAACACTGGTCAAGTCGATCCTCGCGGCCACGGTCATGATCTTCACGATGAGTGAACCGGCTCTTGCCGAAGAGAATACGATCCAGATCAAACTTCGGAGTGAAGCGAGGATCGGAGGTTGGGAAATCCTCCTGGGAGACATCGCTGATGTGAGCGCCAAAGATACTCTTGTTTCGGGCCGCGTGATGGGAGAGACCCTCGGGTCACCGCCCGGCCCTGGATTGGCTCGAATTCTGCGAAGAGAGGACATCCTCGCCATTCTTCTTTCCCGGGGCTACGCAAGAGATCGAATTCAGATCTCCGGGTCGGAACGCATTCGACTCCTGACTCTGGCGACGAAAATCCCCGGGGTCGAGATCCAGGAGAAAGGAGCATCCTACCTGCGAAATCTCCTTGGTGAGGGAGGATTTGATGGCTCTTCCATTCCGATCGAAGAGATCGAAGTCCTTCCCCGGGGCGATGTGGCGGAAGTCCTGATTCCAACGGGTCGAAGGGGTCACGGGATCCGCTTTTCCGGGATCCCGTCCGGACCCTGGGATACAAACGTCCGGGTGACCGCCGCGGTTACCGTGGATGGGCGAGTCGTGACGAGAATACCCGTCAGCTATTCGGTCAAGAGGTACACGACAGCCCTCGCCACCATCAGAGAACTCCGAACTGGCGAAGCCCTTTCCAGCTCGAATGTCCACCGGATTCGAATCGAGCTCTCCTCGGTTCGACAGGACCTCGTCTTCGACGAATCGATTCTCAAGGGGGCCGTCGTCACACGCACGATCGGGGCCATGTCCCCTCTGCGAAGCCGAGACTTCACCTATCCCCCGACCATCAAAAAGGGAAGCCTGGTTGCAGTCACTTCGATCAGCGGGGCCTTGACCATCAAGACCTATGGGAGAGCAGAAGAAGAGGGACGCATGGGAAAGACCATCTCCCTCAGAAATGAGAACTCCGGAAAGGTCTTTCGAGCAACGGTGACGGGAAAAAACTCAGCAGAGATCCGAAACAAATAGCACCACCGAGCAAAGGAGACTCTACAGTGACCAAGTGGACCGCCGTTATCGGTATCGCCATCGTCGGCCTCATGGCTTCCCAGACCGAAGCCCAATCACTCTGGAAGCGACGAGGATTTCAATCGAGTTCCATGTTCTCCGATACTGTCGCCTTGCAACGCGGAGACATCCTCACCATCATCGTGCGAGAGCGACAAAGCATGAGGACAGATGAAGACACCACCCTGGAAAAAACCTCGACCCTGTCCGCCGCACTCGAAGAGTTCAACATCAAGCCCAATACTTTCGAACCTCTTCCCACGGTAAGAGGCTCCAGTCAACGAGACTTCGAAGGAAAGGCCAAGGTCAACAAGAACGGTACCTTCGAGGCCCAGATGTCCGTCCTCGTGGTGGACGTGCAACCCAACGGCAACTTGATTGTCGAAGGAACCCGGCGAATTCAGATGGATCGAGATATCCGTTCCATGCGAATTTCCGGCCTTGTCCGCCCTCAAGACGTCAATGCCCGCAATACCGTTCTTTCCGAGAACGTGGCCAATGCCAGCATCACCTTTCTTGGAGAGGGACCGTCGAACAAAACGGTGAACCGCGGCTGGTTGAGCAATATCCTTGATTACCTATGGCCCTTTTAGTGAACGCAGACAGCACCCCTTTGATCACGGTCCATCGATGATTCAAACGCGCAATCCGACATGAGGAATATCATGAAGCGTCTACTGCTCATCCTGCTATGCATCGCTCCCATGGGACCGACTCCCGCGATCGCTCAGGAGTTCAACATCCCGCTGTCAGATCTCGTCACCATTCAAGGTGTCCGCAAGAACTTCATCTACGGAGTTGGCCTGATCGTCGGTCTGAACGCAACGGGAGACCAGTCCAAGGGAACACTCCAGATCATCTCCAACGTTCTCCGGCGTCTCAACATCAACATCGATGACCGACAGCTTTCGTCAAAGAACATCGCTCTTGTCACGGTTACCGCCAAGCTTCCTCCCTTTCTGACTCCCGGCAGCATGCTTGATGTCACGGTAAGCTCCACCGGCGATGCATCGAGCCTCTTTGGAGGCACTCTCCTGCAGACTCCCCTTCAGGGAGCCGATGGCCGGGTGTACGCAGTAGCCCAAGGCCCGGTCTCGGTGGGTGGATTTCAGGTGGAAGGAGCTGCGGCCACCGTCAGAAAGAATCATCCGACGGCGGGTCGGATCGCGGACGGGGCAATCGTCGAAGATACGGTCCCGATGAAACTTGCAACCGATACCGGAGAAATCGTCTTTCAACTCCGAGAACCCGGCTTCAGTTCCGCCAGGAGAATTGCCGAAAGAGTCAGGAAGTCCGGATATCCGGTGACTGGACTCGATGCGGCTACCGTTCGGTTCCAGGTGCCACCGTCTTTGATTGACACCCCGATGCTCGCGGAAACCGTCGCCGACCTCATGAGAGAGACGATCGTACCCGTTCAGGTCCAGCGCATCGTGATCAATGAGAGGACAGGCACAATCGTCGCCGGTCACGCAGTCTTGATCACAGCGGTGACCATCGCTCAGGGAGACCTGAGGATTACCATTGCGGAATCGCCCGAAGTTTCCCAGCCTGCTCCGTTTTCTGATGGCGAAACCACGGTTGTTCCCCGGACAACACTGGAAGTCGAAGAAGAAGACTCAAAGATCGTCTCCCTCCAGCGAGGCATCACCGCAGCGGAGATGGCGAATTCATTGAGTGTCTTGGGAGTAACGCCAAGAGATCTGAGCGAGATCTTTCACGCCCTGAAAAAGGCCGGCGCGCTTCACGCAGAATTGATTTTCCTCTAGCAGATCTATCAGAACAGGGAAGCAGAACATGGAAAATGAAGCGATCATCTCATCGCCAGGGATTGCGGGACTTGGTTTTGACGACCTCTCTGCTACCCGGGGAAATCCGGGCTCCGAAGATCTACCCAAGGTCCTGGAACAATTCGAGTCTCTCTTCCTGACCATGCTGTTAAAAGAAGCCCGGAAGGCGAGCAGCGGCTCAGAGCTCCTTCCCCGATCCTCCATGAGAGAGCACGCGGAAACGATGTTCGACAGCATGTTGGCCAAGGAAATCGCACGAACCGGGGGCACGGGCATCGCTTCCATGCTCCAGCACCAGCTCGGAGTCGGCACCGGTAGCTCGCACCATCAACCGGATGCGGAGAAAAGCCCATGACCACCAGCTCCAAAGAACTTCTGGAATGCCTCGAGAATGAACTCGATGCGAGAAAAGGTCTGCTTTCCTCTCTCTTTGAGATGAACGACGCCATCCGTCGCTGCGATTCAAAGAAGCTACAGATCCAGCTCACGGCGCAGAAAGAGATGCTTGGTTCGATCGCAAACCTTGCGAATCGTCGTACAGACATCACTCTGAAGATGGCGGAGAATCTGCAGGTGAAGGAAACGAGCCAGCTTCTTGATTCCATCTCGAAGACATTGCATCCGATGGAAAAGAGTCAAGTCCAAACGATGCGGCAACAACTCCAGCAAACCTGCCAAGAAACCCAACTCATGAACCAGGACAACGAGGTTCTACTCAAGAGTGGTCTCGACATCGTAGAAACCATGCTGTCCACATTGATGCATGAAGGCGCCAGCACTCGCATTTATGGAGAAAAAGGCAGCCCCAGTCCAAAACAGACCAAAAGAAGCCTCTTCGAAACGCAGGCCTGATTCAGACTTGGTCCGTCCACCACCCCGGAGATGATCCATGCTGGGACTTGAGCTTGGCGTCCAGTCATTACTCGCCTATCGTCTTGCCCTGAGTACGTCGGCGAACAACATCGCCAACGCAAACACTCCCGGGTATTCGCGCCAGCGAGTCGTCTTCTCCCCCAACTCCACTTTCAACGTCGGCCAAGGACTCCAGATCGGCACCGGAGTTCAGGCGTTAAATATAGAAAGAATTACGGACGAGTTCCTCAACACCCGGGTCCGAGTTGCTCAGCAAAGCCTTGGGCGTCTCGATATTCAAACGCGAAAAATCAGAACCCTCGAAAACGTCTTCAATGACCTGGGTGGAGCCGGGCTCCAGGATTTGATTGGAGGCTTCTTCAACTCCGTCCGCGGATTGTCGGCTAGCCCCTCCGACCTTTCCCTCAGAACGGCCACCCTGGAATCGGGAACCTCTTTGACCACCGGATTCAAAGGGATCTCGAACCGGGTAAGCAGCATCGAACGGGATCTTCTGACCGAACTGCGCGGACCCGTCGACGACATCAACACCCACCTCGCAACTCTCCACGAGCTCAACCTGAGCGTGGCAAGCGTCGAGCTCAATGGGGGCACCGCAAGTGGGCTCCGCGATCAGCGAAGCGCGATCCTCACCGATCTTGGACGCCTCGTCGACATCGACGTGATCGAACGCGATCTGGGTAAAATTGACGTTCTCGTGGGAGGAAGGCTCGTCGTTCACCGATCCGGTTTCGTACCTCTACAGGCCGGACTCTCGGACGATGGAAACCTGGAAATCAGCGCGCGCGGTTCCAGCGTACCGTTATCGATTCGAGACGGACAACTCGCCGGACTCCTCGAGTTCGGTGAGGGAATTCTCAAGAAAACACGATCCGATCTTGACGATCTGGCTCGTAATTTGATCTTTGAGGTCAACCGACAGCACAGCACCGGTATTCCACTCGGAGGTGGATTCAGGACTCTGGCTTCGGAATATCGCCCCGAGGATGCCGACGGTTCGGGCAGTGCCGCGGACGACCTTCTATCCGAGGCAAACCTGGATTTTCCAGTAACGGCTGGATCGCTCTACGTCTCCGTTGCCGATGATGAGACCGGCACGTTTACCCGGACAAAAATCGACATCGACCCGACAACCCAGTCTCTTGAAGACGTCGCCTCTGCCCTCTCTTCGATCGACAATATCTCGGCGACCGCCGACTCTACGGGGCGACTGTTCATCCGGTCCGAGCCCGGATTCAGGTTCGACTTCTCGACAAGAACCGACCCGAATCCGGATCCCTCCCGATCTCTCGGGGGAAGCGCCGCGACTCTATCCAGTGCGAACTCCTTCCCCGCCTCTCTGAGCGTCGGAGACGCCTTTGATCTCAGTGTGGATGGGGGATCCGCCCAGACGATCACCATCAGTGGTGCCGACTTCGCCGACCCGGGAAACGCCACCGCTGAAGAACTCGCTCTCGTCATCAATCGAGATTCCGTCGGAGTCACCGCTACTGTTGAAAGTAATCGACTGGTGATCCGCTCCGATACCGACGGAAGCTCGAGCACACTCCTCTTGACGGACGTTTCCGGCTCGCCCAGCTCTGCTCTTGGTCTTTCAACAGCCACCGAGACCGGATCCGATCAAGCCGTCACGGTTACCGCCGAAGGATTGTTCTCCGGCAATCGCAACGATGAATTCACCTTCACTGCTTCTTCCTCGGGGCGAATCGGTGAAACCGATGGACTCCAGATCGAAGTGCGAAATCAGGCTGGAGATCTCATTTCGGTTCTCGATGTCGGATCTGACTACACTCCAGGAACCAATCTGAACGTCGCTCAAGGGATTGCCGTCTCTTTTGGCCCCGGAGAGATCAGCTCCACCAGCGGTGATTTCTTCAACCTTGAAGTTCTCGCCGATTCGGACACGTCGAACATCCTGGCTTCCCTCGGACTGAACAACTTCTTTTCCGGAACCGACGCCAAGACCATCGAGCTCTCGAATCAGGTTCTGGACAATCCCGCGGCGATTGCCGCCTCTCTCAACGGAAACAGCGGTGACGGCAGCAACCTTCTTCGCCTTCTCGATCTCGAAGGAACGTCGATCGAAGGTCTCTCCGGATTCACCTTTGAAGGATTCTATGGAACGGTCAGCAGCCGCATCGGGTTCGAGGGCCGCCGAACCGATCAACTATTCACGACTCAGGAAACGTTGCATCAGCTCTTGCGGCAAGAACGAGACCAGGTGAGCGGTGTATCCATCGACGAGGAAACGCTCAATCTTGTTCAGTTTCAGCAGACCTTTGAAGCACTGACCCGATATGTGCAGGCGGTTAACGAGACCACGGACCAGCTTCTCACGATCCTAAACTAAACCCACGCGGAGACGAACAATGAGGGTCACCCAAGGGGTGTTGTTCCAGCAAACCCTGTCCAACCTTCAGAATACCTTGTTTCGACTCACCGAAACTCGCGAACGCGCTCTCACCGGCAAGAACTTCGTTCGTCCTTCCCAGGACCCGGTTGGCAGCTCCCGCCTTCTTAATGCCCAGAGTGAGTCCCGTCGAATATCTCAGTATCTCGACAATATCGGCACGGTTCGGAGCTTCCTTACCGCTTCGACATCGTCCCTCCAGAATGTGTCCGAGTCTTTCACCGAAATCCGGGGGCAAATCCTATCTGCTGCCTCAGGAAATGTTCCTCCGGAACAGAGGACCGTCGTTGCCGAAGCGCTCAAGCAGTTTCTTGCCGAGCTTGTCGGTCAGGCGAACTCGTCCATCCAGGGACAACATGTCTTCGCCGGAACCAAAACGGGCGAAAGTCCATTCACGTTCAATTCTCAGGGCGAGGTTGAATACAACGGAGACAGCACGACAAGAAGCGTCCCTGTGGGCCCGGGACTCCTGCTTCCCGTGTCACTCTCCGGAGACTCGATCTTTCTTGACGCCGGGAGCCGAGAGCTCATTCTGGAAGGAACTACCGGAGCGGCTTCGGGAAGAACCCAGAGTTCCGGGAAAGGAACGACTTTCCTGGACCTTCAACACAGCGCCACCTTTCTTGGCGATGAAGGGTTTGGGGCCGGGGGCGATACTTTGTCGGGGCTCGTTCCCGGATCAAGTTCCGCAACAGGAGATACGTTGCTTGGTCCGAGCGGGACTCACTCCGTTCAGCTTTCCGTCAACCTGGATGGAACCGGAACTGTCTCGTTGAACAATGGGGTCCAGGTTTCCTTTGACGGCACCGAAACCGATCTCGAGATCGAGGGCAGTAACGGTGAACTTCTACACCTTGACGTAACCCAGGCCGTCGCCGGTTTCCAGGGGACGGTCGCCATTCGCTCCGAAGGAACTCTTTCCATCGGGGACTCCGGGGCCATCCCGATCACTTACAGTGACAATCAAGAAATCCTCGATCCAACGACCGGTTCGCGGACTTTCATCGACACGACGAGCCTCCGGACGACCGGAAGAGAAGTCGTTACCTACGCTGGCAGCCTGGATACTTTCGAAGTGATTCAAGGCCTCATCGCCGACCTTGAAAGTCCGGGTGACTTGAGCCCGAGCGAACAAGCGGATGTGATTCGCTCTCGCCTCACTGACTTCGATCGAGCGACCGACTCGATTCGCAATGCCATCGCGGTTCTGGGTTCAAAGTCTGCGCGGCTCGAGGCCATCGAAACTCACGTGCAAGACGTCGACCTGAACCTGCAGTCCCTCGTCAGCGACATTCACGATGCGGACGTGACTCAGGTAATTCTTGAACTCTCCCAGCTCGAAGGTGTCTATCAGGCCTCGCTCCAGATCGGATCGCGGACCTTTGGCCTTAGCCTCATCGACTTCATCTAGGTCGTCAAAAGTTCTAACTTCTCAAGACGTCGAGAAGAAAGGATGATGAACAGGACATGACTTCAGAGAACATTCAACCGACTTCGATTCAGCCGACCGAAGAACAGAGAGCTTCGACGGTCAAACTCAGTGACCCCGCTCAAGACTTCGCGACTCTCCTGAATCGAATTACTCGGGAATCCAATCGGGTCAGCGAGGACGTACAAGAGGCTCACGATTCCCTTGAACCGAAAAACCTCGACGGAGGTGCGACCGATGTGCTCCAAGCAATCAATAAGGCCGCAGACGCCTATCGAACTCTTTCGCAACTAGGAGCCGAACTCACCCGTCTCTATGCTAAGCCAGCCCCCGATCCTGCGGAAACATCAAGTAGAAGCACCGACACTACGGCGTAACCGATCCAAGAACTCGGGTGATGCGAACACCAAGTTGCTCCTCGACGCTCACCATTTCACCCAGTGCAACCTTGCGTCCGTTGACCACGACGTTCACCGGCTCGCCAACCTTCTTCTCGAGCGGAATCACACTCCCCGGTTGCAGAGAAAGTAATTCCTGAAGCAGCATCTTGGAGCTTCCGACCTCGACCGTCACTGGAATCGGGATGTCGAGAAGCATGGAGAGGTTCTTCTCCTCCCCGGCAGGAGACCCACTCATTTCTTTGGGTGCAAGCTGTCCAAGGCTCACTGTTCGCACGTCAACTTCCTTCTCGACCATCTCTTCGGGAGTCTCTGGAAGCTTTCCGTCTGCGGGTTTGGCGTCCGGGGACGTCCCATCAGCTTCGTCCTTGGATTTTCCTTCATCTGGATCTGCCGTAGCATTCATGTTCTATCCCTCCATCCTATTTTACGAGCGGGGGGCCGTCAGCCTTCTCAGCATCACCAGCCCGAATTTGAACAGCAATCTTCTTTCCATCTCTTCCAAGCGATGCCGCAAATACGATATGATCCTCGACCGCGACGTCAACCGAGTCGCCCACGTTCCGGTCAAGAAGGAAAACGTCTCCGGCCTTCAAGTCGAGCAAATCCGACCCTGAAATCACTCCTTCACCGAGGCGAACACTGATTGAAAGCGGAGTGGCGACAAATAGCGGCAATCCAGCCTGGACTTCCTTGCTCGATCGCTCGCTGCTCTTCTCGGCCTCCTCCACATTCACCTTGATGCGAATGTCATCGACAGGAAAATGAAATACCAGGCGTGAATTCCACTCGCCTCCCTCAACGCCGAAATCAGCTCGAAGTAGCTGAATCGAATCACTGAGCCCTACTCTTCTTGAGAGTTCAATATCCGCCGGAGTAGGCCAACGGGTGTGGAGATCCAGAAGCTGAACAAACGCTTCATCAACCTTCGTGAACAGGGCCTCGGTGAGGAGATCCGCAATCCGTTGAGCAATGGGGGTTGGCACGAAAGACTCGTCCACGACTCCCTCCCCCCCCATCAGCCGATCGACGACCAGAGCCAGAAAACCACCATTCCAGACCACTTCAGCCGGGCTCGACCCGCTTCCGACTCGAAATCTCGTCACATGATCATTTTCCGGACGACTTTCCAGGACAGCCCTCAGTGCTGTCACCCTGACGTCCAGCAACTCGACGGCAATCGGAAGAGCAAGGTGACTCTGCAAGTGAGCAACCAAGGGACGGCAAAAGTTCGACAAACACGTCTCGATCCGGGAAAGCTCCGCGCGATTGAAGACCTGCGGATTGCAGAGGTCGTAGTCGCTCACTGGCGACGAAACGGTCTGACTCGGCGCACCTTTCCCATCTTGCTGATCGCCGAGCAGAGCTTCCATTTCTTTTGGATCGAGATCCATATCATCCTTTACCGATCTACTGGGTCAAAAATTGATCGTAGTAAATCCAATCGATCTTTCCCGGCTCATCCTGGAACAGAATCTCTGTAAACCGTTCAATCATCTCCAGCTTGAGAACGTTCTTGTTGTCCGATCCGTCCACATCTTCGAGGGTCTTCCCGGAGAGAAGGGTAATGAGACAATCCTTCACCTTGACCTTGTTCTCTTCGATGTCCAGGCCGGTTTGCACGACGTCGGGCGCGGAGAACTCGACGGTTAGATTCAACTTCAAGTACCTCCGACCTCCGGTTCCAGCAAGATTCACAAGGAGACCTTCAATCTGGAACTTAGCCGTCTCCCACAAGGCTTCCGGCGTGACGATCTTCGGATCAACCTTTGCACCGGGATCGCCCTCAACGGCTTCGAGATCTTCACCACTGGAGCTCGCCGGCAGTAGGAAGTTTGTCACGACAAACGCGGCACCCACGATCACCACCAGGCCGATCGCCGAGGCGATGATCATCCCTTTCCCCTTACCCTTGGGGGCGTCAAGCCCATCTTCGTCTTTGTCCGCCATGGTTTCACTCCTCTTTCTTACCGAGAGACGACGATCTCCACCGTTCTACTCCCCTTGGGATCTCGCAATTCACTCGATGCCGGCCAGTTGTATCCTCGAAGACTGACATCGCGCTTTGATCCCTTCAACGCAAGACCGTCATAAACGGCTTTAGCACGTTTCAGAGCCAGGCGGTATGCATCCGACAATCCACCTTCATCATCCGAAGTCAATCCTACGATTTGAATCTTGCCCTTCAGTGCACTCAACGCCTCAAGCATCGCCCGGAGACGCCTGCGGTCTCCAAACGTCAAAGTCGACTTCCCCTTATCAAAGAAGATGCCGGTGGACAGTTGGACCTGGCCGCCCTTTTCCAGCGTTTCCGCAACATCACTTTCAAGAGATTCGTATCCATCTTCCTCAACGTCTGCATCGACGTGATACGTCATATCTTTGTCAACAAAGGGAAGCACTGAGCCCGACTCCGGCTGGAGGTGCTTCTTCTCGTTCATGTCCCGGCCGCCAGACAGGATGCCGGACAACCCAAGGGTCTTCACGTCTGTTCGGAATGAGCCGATACCCGATTCAAAGGCAAGCTCTTTCTGCTCCGCCGCCATCGTGGTGAGAATGATGAAGAACGTCAGACACAAGGTCATGATGTCGCAATAGGAAACGAGATAGGCAAGAGTGTTCTTCCTGCATTCAAGCTCTTTCTCTTTGACCGGTTCTTCTTCCATCACTCTTTCTTTCGAGCGAGGGTTATCTCAAAGCCAACCCTTCGATTCACCGCTCTTTCCAGTGCATCCTGTCCATCAACCAGGGGGCGATGTTTCCCGAACGATTCGACCGTAATCGCATCGCGTGTAATTTTTCCGACCTCGATCAAGTAGGCCGCCACGTTAGCGGCTCGTTCGCCGGCAAGATAAAATCCATCCGGATCGGCGAGATGAGTGTCAACATGAGCGTCGCTATGTCCCTGTACAACCACAAGGTATGATTCCTGCCTCAGAACGAGAGCCACATCATCCAGAAAGACCCGTTGCTTGCGCGGAATCTTCGCTGAACCTGGCGAGAACTTCATGAGTCGCTCGACTTGAATCACTCCATTCTCATCGAGCTTGCTCAGGTCAATCTCCGTCTCGGCGCTCCATTTCTTTGAAAGAAGGTCCACCCGATTCTCAAGCTGCTTGTCGCCGCTCTTGGAGCGATTTCCCTCATCGTGAGTTTCCGGATGCCGGGGAAAGAGGCTCGCGTCGTTATCCTCCACCGTCCTCTCATGAACCGACCCATCGTCAAGGACGCCAATCGAGCTGACAAGATAGCTCTTTACCTTTTCAAGACTGCTTGTTTCGATCGTCGAGTAAGTAACAAGGAAGATGAAGAAGCACATCAGGAGGGTGATCACGTCAGCAAACGTCACCATCCACCGATTGGTTTTTTCTGCCGGATGCGGAGGTTGCTCCTTCTGAGGCATGGCTTCTTCGTACTCCTACGTACTTTCAACGAGCTTGCGGACCTTCGGAGAAACGAATGCTTTCAGCTTTTCGTGCACGGTCAGAGGTTTGTCTCCGGCCTGAATGGAAAGCACTCCTTCGATCATGAGTTCCCGGAGAAGATATTCCTCTTTGTCTCTGGCTTCCAGCTTTCCTGCCAGGGGAAGAAACACCAGGTTGGCAGCGATGGCTCCGTAGAATGTGGTGAGAAGAGCAACCGCCATCCCGGCGCCGATCTGGCTGGGATCTTCGAGCTGCTGGAGCATCTGCACCAATCCGATCAGGGTTCCGATCATTCCAAACGCCGGGGCGACGGTTCCCATGGTTTCCAGAATGGCCTTTCCGGTCTTGTGACGCTCCTGGATGTAATCGAGCTCGATCCCCATGATCTTCCGGATCACCGTCGGGTCGAAACCGTCGATCACCATTCTCAAGCCCTTGGCCAGGAAGTCATCTTCGATCTCTTCAACCTTCTCCTCGAGGGCAAGCAGGCTATCTCTTCGAACGATATTCACGTAGTTGACCATCCGGTCAATTTCTTCCCTGGTACTCGGAAGCTTGTGAAGGAGGGTCTTTCGGATGATGCTCATCACCCCAAGAACAGCGTTCAGAGGAAAGTAGATCAAGGTCGAAGATATGGTTCCACCCAGAACGATTCCCAGGGACGGAATGTGCAAAAACACTTCGGCACCTGCCCCACTCAAAATCGCAAAGATAACGAGGCCGAAGCCGCCGATAATCCCGATTACGGTTGCAATATCCATGATCAGTACCTATTCCGGGGGTTTGAGCTGTGCCTCTTGCACCATACTCTTGAGCCTCATCGAGAGGGTCGCCGCTCGTACCGCATCCATCTGTGAAAGAGCCTCTGCCGCCGAACGAGGATTCATCGTGGAAAGAAGCTTTGCCGCCTCCACTTCGTCCATTTGCTCCACGGCCTTGGCCACGGCGTCTGCCGCCATACCCTCATAGATCGTGGCGAGGTTCTTCAAGCTGTCTTGCTCGTTCTCTCTGAGAATAATCACCGTCTCATGAATCCGTCTCTTCTCGACCTGAACCTCTTCGCTGAGTGATTCCAGGTTTTCGAGGGAGGACTCAAGATCCGACCATCGAAGATCCAGGCCTTGACGCATCGTCAAGAGCTCAGCCCTGTCTTCCTCCAATCCACGGGCGTTTTCCTGAGTCGCGTGGAGAGCGGTTTGCAACTCCTCGACCAGCTCCTTCAGTTCCTCGGCGGAAAAGCCCGACGGCAGCTTGAACGCACGGACTGAACGCCTGTAGAGCTCAGCAAATGCGTCCGGAGGCACCTCTTCCTTATCGAGTACTTTCTCCTCCCCGCTTGAGTTCCCTTTACCTTCAACTCCGGACTCATCTTCGGATAAGGCATTACTTTCACCTTCTCCGACCTTCGGATCATCCGTCACCTCTCCCGGCTCGGAGTCAAGCAAAGAGGAGTTCAGACGCCCCTGAGCGGAAAGGATGCCCATGGTTGCCACGATGAAGAGGACAATGCTCCCCCCGCTCACGAGCAACGTATGCAATACGACCTTCATTGTTTCCAACCTCCTCCGGTCATCGGCCTAACTCCACGGGTCGGATCCCCGCTCCGATGAGCGTCGAAAGAACTGATTTCTTGCCATTTCATCTGTCACAAGCTGTTCTTTTCTTGCTCTCGTTGCACGCTCGGCCTTACGAGCCTTTTCCAGTATTCTCTCGATCTTCTTTCGTTCGATCCGGGCCTGACTCAAACGAAGAAGCAATGCATCTTTCTGTTTCTGCTTCTTGTCCCGCTCCACCTGAACCGTACCGATCAAGGCTTCAACCCGACCACGAAAGACCTCTTTTCGAATCACTTCCTTGGAAAGGTGGGCCGGCGTGCCGAACAAAACAACGTCCGTCTTGCTGTTCTCTCGGATTCGAGACTCAAGGGCATTCATCTCCGCCTCCTGCTCTTTCAAGACGGCGTCGATGGCCAGGATGTCGATTTCTATCTTCTTTTCCTGGGCGATCCTTAAATCCACCAGACGCCCGATTCTCCTGGCACGGTCGCTCATCGGACTCCCGCCATCAATGTCGTCAGGGCCGATACCGTCTCTTCATGGCTGCGGACCTCTTGGTCATCTTGCTGAAGAAAGGTCTTCATCTTGTCCATCATCTTCACCGCCCGGTCCAGGACCGGATTAGCACCGCGCTTGTAGGCTCCGATTTGAATCAGATCTTCGTTCGCCTTGTAAGTGGCGTAGAGCTCCTTGAACTTGCGAGCACTCACCTTGTGTTCCTCACTGATCAGATCGTTCATTGCCCGGCTTACGCTCGAAAGGACATCCACCGAGGGATAATGTTGCTGCTCCGCCAGATCCCTCGAAAGAACGACGTGACCATCGAGAAGCGCTCGCAGGGCGTCGGCAATGGGGTCCGCCATGTCATCTCCTTCGACGAGGACGGTCATCAGACAGGAGGCACTCCCCTTGTCCGAGTTCCCCAGTCGCTCGATGACCCTTGGCAGCTCTCCAAAGACAGAAGGAGGATAACCTTTCATGGTCGGGGGCTCCCCTCGCATGAGACCGGTCTCTCTTACCGCATAGGCGAATCGAGTCATGGAGTCCATGATGAACAGGACGTCTTCCCCCTGATCCCGGAAATACTCGGCAATTGCTACCGCGAGAAACGTCGCCCGATACCGCTGCTGAGCAGGAGTATCGGAAGTCGCCACAATGACCACCGATCGAGCCATCCCTTCCGGTCCGAGATTCTTCTCCACGAAAGACCGAACTTCCAGCCCACGCTCTCCGATCAAGGCAATCACGTTGATCGAAGCCGCCGAATCCCGAGCAATCTTCCCGAGGAGAGTACTCTTCCCCACTCCACCACCGGCAAAGATACCGATTCTCTGTCCTTTCCCGATCGTCAACAGACCATCAAGAGAAGACACGCCAGTAGAAAGACAGTCTTGAATGGGTCGACGCGTCATCGGATTCGGTGAGCTACCTCCGCAATACACCCTCTCTGCCGACTCCGGTTTGGGACCTCCGTCCATGGGACGACCCAAGCCATCCAGGACTCGACCAAGGAGATGACGGCCCACCGGAAGGCTCAGAGGCTCGCCCACCAGCTCAACAATGGTCGATGGCCCGGCGGTTCCTACGTCTTCAAGAGGGAGGAAGACCACTCGATCTCCATCAAGCGCAACTGCTTCAACCAGCGACTGAGACTCGGATCCATTGGTAAGTAGGGCGAGATCTCCAAGATTTGCCTCGATGCCTCGGCAGATCATGCTGTCTCCCGAGACACGATAAAGCCGGCCACGCTCTCGAACAACTCGAGCTCGCGACACCCGTTCATGGGCCCAATCAAGATTCAGAAGTTTCTCGTTCATCGCGGACGAGCACCTCCTCTAGTTTCTCGATGCCTCGTCGCCAATCCGACTGCATGACGACATGGGGAGTCTGGAGAGAGAATTGTCCCGACGAAAGAGCCGGATCGGACTCGATCTCGATGGATTCCCAGTCTTCTGGTTGATGTTCCTTGAGCTCTTCGGACAACCTGTCCGCATCAGCCTTGCTCAGTTTCAAAGTCGAGCTATTTCGGCTCAACTCCGGCACCCGCACAAGCAAGCTTTCGACGAGTTTGGTCACACGGAAACGACCGCCCTCAACGTCCTGAGCAAGCACCTTCTTGATGAGAGCCAGGCTCAATTCAATGACCGCATCCTGCACTTCAGTGGCGATCTTTTGCGTCACCGCCGAAAGCTCCGCGGCCGCCCTTTGCAGCAACTCGGCCGCGCCTTCCAAAGCCTCCATGCGCTTCAATTCCTCTGCCCGTTGAGCATCCTTTAGCCCGGGGATGATCTGTTCACACAGTTCAACCCCCGCCGATGCCTTGAGCATCTGGAGATCCTGATCAAAACTTACCTGAAGACGATGCTCCGCCATCATTTCCTCGTCCGGTTGATCTTCACTTCACCCGCTTCGATGAGTGATCGCGCCTTCTCGGCAATGCTCTTTTGACACTCATGAATATCGGCAATCGGTATCGAACCCATGGTCTCCTGCTCTTCTTCGATCTGCTTCTTGACTCGAGATGAAAGGTTGTCAAGAATATGCTTTTCCACCTTGCTGTTCGCGACCTTCAGGGCCAGGCCAAGCTCTCGCACATCGAAATCCATCAGGAGCTTTGGCATCGCTCGCTTGTCAATCAAGATGATGTCGTCAAAGGTGAACATGAGTTCATTGATCTGCTGGGTGAGATCGGCGTCAACCTTGGAAATCGCTTCCAACACGCTCTTGTCGATGGATCCTTCTTGCATGGAAAGTACTTCCGCCACCAACCTCAGTCTCTGGGACTTGCCATCTTCGAACGCGCTTGACTTGAGGATCTCTTCTTCTTCCTGATCACTGATCTCTGCAAGGACACGACAAGCAAGCCCGGAAGGCGGTCTTTCAAGAAGAGCCATCCGGCGAAAAACCTCGATGCGCTTCGTCTCTTCCAACCGATCCATCAGGGCACTCGCCCGACTTGAGGGCAAGCTCGCCAGCAATATCGCAGCAACCTGAGGGTGCTCAACTTCTACGAGCGACCCCATTTTCTCCGGTGAAAACTGGTGGATCGGAGCCAGGGGAGTGACGGCTTCATCGACATCTTCAACCTTCTGAAGAACCGCTCCCCCTTCCGCCTCGCCAAAGGCTTCACTGAAGGACTTCTTCAGAAGATTCTTGACCCCGCTAAGATCGACGTTACGCCGGGTGTCGGCGCCAAGCTTGACCGCGAACTCCTTGACAACGTCATCGTATTCGTTGGGATTGAGCTCACTCTCGGCGAGCTCAACCATGATCTTCCCCATTCGTACAGCGGTCTCCTTGGGAAGACGCTTCATCAAAATGCCGACTGACTTCGGATCGAGAGTCATCAATAGCATGGCGCCCTTTTGGGCTTTGCTCAGCTTCATGACGCCGCCGGCTCATCGGACACCCAGCTTTCCAACATCTGGACGGCCTCGTTCGGATCCTCTTCGATGATCTTCATCACCATGTCTCGGACATCGGGTTCGTCGGACTTGGGCGCATTCCGCTCCAGAAGAGCCGCGGCCTCACCAAACTTCGACGCACCAAGCTTCTTCTTGTTCTTCTTGAGCATTCCTCTCAGAAGGATGAAGACAACAAGAAACGTGATCAACACAACGCCATACCGGACGATCTCGGCGATATCCACGCCGGAGAAGAAACTGGCTTCAACTGCCTCCACAACCTCCGGCACAGCAAATTTGGCGGTTGTCCCAACGATCGTATCACCGCGCTTCTCATCGACTCCAACGCAGTTCTGCACCACCTTCATCAAGTCGTTGAGGCTCTCGGCTAGTGACTCATCAACAACCAGGCTCACCGCCAGGCGTTCGATCCGGATCCCATCCTTCACAACCCGTTGAATCGTCTTGTTGATCTCGTAGGTCGTTTCCCTGTCCTTTGAGACATCCGATTGGGTTTCGGGTACAGTTGGCGGAGATGCACCGGTTCTCGCTCCTGCGCCGGTTGCTCCGGTTCGCGATCCTCTCGACACTTCACTGCTGTTGATCGTCTCGGACCGAACGACCTGTCCTTCCGGATCATAGGTCTCGGTCGTTGATTCCTTTTTTTCGAAGTCGAGCTGAACGCTCACTCGGACCGCAGTCAAACCCTCGCCAACCGAGTCACCGAGTATCCCCTGAGCCTTCTCCCGCAGATAGTTCTCGACTTCTTTTTGAATCTCGATCTGACTCGATGCCATCAGAACCCCGGACTGGTCCATCGTCTGGCTCAAAACATTTCCAGAGCTATCCAGAATTGTGACGTTACTCGGAGTCAGTCCTTCAACCGAACCGGCGACAAGATGGGCAATACCGGACACCGATTCCGGATCCAGAGGACTGATTCCGGCCAGGATCAGCATGACCGATGCAGTGACGGGCTTTTCCTTGCCGATGAATACGCTTGGCTTGGGCCTTGCCAGATGAACGGTGGCGGAGCGAATCGTCTTCATCTTGCTGATGGTTCGAGAGAGCTCCCCTTCCAGGGCTCGATTGAAATTAACGTTCTGGAGAAAATCCGTCAGCCCGAATCCAGATTCATCGAAAAGCTCGTATCCCTTTCCCTCACCCGCGGGGATTCCTTCTTTGGACAGCTTGAGACGCGTATCGTGCACCAGCTCCGCGGGAACGAGGATTCCCGTTCCGTTATCGGATATCTCGTAGGGAATTCCCTGACTATCAAGCTCCCCGACGACACGCCCGGCGTCTTCCTCGCTCAGGTTCGAATAGAGGAGACGGAATGAAGTCCCACTGGCCCACACCGCAAGCAAGATGACCCCCGTCATCACTCCCGTGGTGACGAAGAACAGGGTGATCTTCTGGGATGCGGATATCGAATCCATCCCTTTTCGAACAGCCTTCCACGTCGTGTCAAAGCTAAGCGCCACGAACTGACCTCCAGGTCAACTAGACCGACATGCGGTTGATCTCTTGATACGCCTCGATCATCTTGTTTCGTACTTCCATCATGAACCGAAAGCTCAATTCCGCCTTGTTGATCCCGAGCATGACGTTGTGAATGTCCTGCTCCTTCCCATCAACAAAATCCACCACGGTCTGATCTGCTTTCAGCTGAAACTCGTTGGTTGACGTAGCAACCTTTTTCAGCAAATCGCCGAACCCTTCGGCCTTCTGGGGTTTTGACAGCCCATCTGTTTTGAGAGGTCCCGCTTCCACGGCACGTCTTACTGATTCGATGTCCATCGCCCTACCTTCCTAATCCCAAGGTCCTCTCGACCATCTGCTTCATGATTCCCGCCGCGGCAAGATTGGCCTCGTAAGCACGAATGGCGGTGATCATGTCCGTCATCTCGAACGCGATATTCACATTCGGCATCTTCACAAAACCCTTTTCATCTGCATGGGGGTGGTTTGGAAGATGAACGGACACAAATGGCGATGTGTCTTCAACAACTCTTGTGACCTGAACACCACCCGGCTCTCCATTCTTCAAGTCCTCCATGATCGTCTCGAAAAGAACTTCCTGACGACGATACGGAAGGCCGTTGGGTCCCTGAGTAACCCGGGCGTTCGCAATGTTCTGAGCGATCACGTCGAGCCGAGTTCGCTCACTCGACATCCCCGAACCGCTCGTCTTCATTCCGCGAAAGATGCTGCTCCAGTCCATGACGCTATCCTATCTGGTGGGGTTGAATCACTAACTATTCCGCCCCTGGATGCTACTGCGGAGAATTCGAATCTTTGCATTCAGAAATTCGATGAAGGTTCGATGAAGAAGGTCGTTCTTCCTGAGAAGCCCCATCTCCTTGTCAAGATCCACGTTGTTCCCGTCCGTTTTCCCGGGAGACTCATCCTTCTCTACACGAGGTTCCACCCGGAGAATCTCGGACCGAACGTCCGTCGTACTCGTATTGCGAAGCAACTTCTCGAACACGACCTCCGAGCGTTGATATCCGGGGGTATTCACGTTGGCCATATTCGATGAATAGGCCTCGTGCCGACGGGAAGTCACCTGAAGAAGCTTCTGTAGGGGATCTAGTTCATTACTGATTTGATCCATGATTGACCCAACCTTCCTCTTCGTAGGATTTGATCTTGTTAAACAAAGTCCTGGTAGACAAGCCGAGGATCTTCGCCGCGCGTGTTCGATTGTTGCCCGTATCCGAGAGCGCCTTGAGAATCGCATCACGCTCCATTTCCCTGAGAGTATTGGAACTTCTCCCATCCCCTACATCGGCCACTTTCCCTTGGAACTCAAGGGTTTGCCGCACCGACGCCGAGTTGATGACCACAGATCGATTGAGCACCAGGAGCCGCCGAACAAAGTTCTGCAGCTCCCGGATATTCCCCGGCCAGGAATAGTCCATCAGACCCTTCAAGCCTTGATCCGACATGGTCGGAGTGGGCCTTGAAGCCGGCGAATACGTCGACAGGAAGTGACTGACCAGCGCCGGAATATCTGTCTTTCGGTCCCGAAGCGGGGGAAGTCGCAGGGGAACAACGTTCAGACGATAGAAGAGATCAGCCCTGAAACGCCCTTCCTGAACCTCGCGCTCCAGATCACGATTCGTAACGGCAATGACATGGACATCGACCTTGAGGGTCTTGACGCCCCCAACCCGCTCGAACTCCTCTTGCTCAAGTACCCGAAGCACCTTCGCCTGTAGTTCGTAGGGAAACTCTCCGATCTCATCCAGCAAAAGCGTGCCGCCATCTGCAAGCTCGAACCGACCGACCCTCTCCTTGACAGCTCCGGTAAAGGCTCCCTTCTCATGCCCGAACAATTCGCTTTCGAGAAGTGTGGAAGAAAGGGCCGCACAGTTCACCCGAACGAAGTCTCTTTCCCGGCGTGGTCCGGCCTCGTGGATCAGCCTCGCGACAAGCTCCTTCCCGGTTCCACTTTCCCCCTGAACAAGAACCGGTGCCTTCACGCTGGCAACTTCTCGAGCAACGCTCAGGACCCGGGAGAGTTCCGGGCTCTTTCCGATGATGGCGTCGTGCGAGCCCTCTTGGCCCTCGCACGGCGTTCCAATTCCGGGAATTCGCTCAAGAACCCGATGAAGGTCCGACAGCTCCAACGGCTTCACCAGGAAGTCAAACGCCCCCTGCCGAAGAGCCTCCACGGCCCAGTCGAGCGTCCCATAGGCTGTAAGCAGCACAACGGGAGTCTCCGGAGATTCCTCCTTGATCTGTTTCAGAAGTTGAAGCCCGGTCATGTTTGGCATTCTGATGTCGGAAACCACGAGGTCCGGGGTCTCCTTGCAAAAGACGTCAAGTGCCTCTTCGCCGTTTGCCGCGGACAGAACTTTCCAACCTTCGTCGATCATCGCCGCGGTGAGAAACTCCCGGCCAAGATCTTCGTCATCGACGATGAGAACACTCCTGGTCATCTCTTTCGTTTTGGCCTCCGCTTGCTTCATCGCGCCTCCCCTTTCTCCGAGGAATCCATCGGACAGGAAAGCCTGATGGTCGCGCAGACCCCACCGCCTTCACGATTCATGAGAGAAACCTCTCCTCCATGGACATCCAAGATCCGCTGGGTGAAGAAGAGACCAAGGCCCGTGCCAGCACCCTTCGTGGTAAAAAAGGGCTGAAAGATCTTCTCCAGATGCTCAGGTTTGATCCCGCATCCTCTGTCGGCTACGTGCACCAGAACCTGATTTCTCTCGACCTCCGAGGTGACATCGATGGTTCCTCCATGCGGCATGGATTCCACCGCGTTGCGCAGCAGGTTCTCTACAACTCTGTAAAGACGAACAGGATCGCCCTTTACCCGAAGGTCGGCGCTCCCTGCAACACGAAGCTGAATCAAATGCTCTGCGTCCTGCCCCGGCAAACCCTGAGAAACAGTTTCCACCGCGTCCTGCAGAAGAACCCCAAGATCGACCGTCGTCGTCTCCACTTCCTCCGGCCGCGCCCAGGTGAGAACGCTCTCGATAATCGAATCTACCTTGCGGATTCCATGGCGAATCTTCTCCACATAGGTCAACATCCGGTCCCGATCTCCGCTCCGAGATATCTCCTTACCCAGAAGCTCGGCAAAACCGATTGACCCGTGAAGAGGATTGCGAACTTCGTGGGCAATGCCCGCCGCCATTTCTCCGAGGGCAGCAAGCTTGTCGAGCCTCATCATTCTCTTTTCCAGATCCACGACTTCGGTCCGATCCGTGATGAACTCGACACGCCCTTCAATCACTCCTTGTTCGCCTCGGATCCATTCCACCCTCCCCTCGACGGTTCGACATTCTCCCGCCGCATTCGTGATCTGTCGAAGCTTTCCCCCCAAGGCATCCCCGACTTCTTCATCGCACTGGGAAAGCAACAATTGCTCGCCAAGAGGAAGATCGAGGACGTTTCGTCCAAGCGAGTCTTTTGCCCTCACCGAGAGAATCTCCTCGGCTGCCCCATTCATCAGGGTAATCCGTCCGTCCGGATCCATGGAGATCACTCCCGTCGGCAGCGCCTCAAAGACTGACCCCAATCTCGACCGAAGATCCTCGAGCGCACACACTTTCCGACGAAGGTCGAGGTTGACCTTGTGGACCTTCCGATCGACCTCTTCTCCTTGAACACGAAGCCGTTCAAATGCCTCTTCGAGCTCCTGAGATGTCGAGACAAAGACGCGAAAAGCTTCCTCGAGGTGCTCGCTCCGTCGATCGACGCCCTCTCCCGTGCGGTCGGAAGAGCAAACGCCTGCGCTATTTTTCTTTAGTGTCGCCATGATGATCCGGTTCTCACTTCCGGGAGTCGCTTGCCTTGGAATTCTTTTCCAGGTCTCCAAGAGTCCCTTTCCAACGAACGTAGTTTCGTGCCCACTCAGCCTGCTTACCCCAGTACGTCTCGCCAAAAGCCCGAGTCAGCTGCTCATAGGTCGTCGCCGCTGCCTCATACTTCTCAAGTCGCTCAAGACACAAGGCCATTTGATAGAGAACTCGCGGCCTCTTCTCTCGGTCCTCCAGAGTTCGATACAAGGCGAGTGCCTTTTCGAAGTCGCCCAGGGCCTGGTAAGAGTCTCCGAGCTTGACCACATCCGCCGGTAAGGTCGGTGTGACCGGCTTGTCATCTTGAGGCTTCTCAGGCACAGGAATCTGAACCAGATCCATCTCGGGGGCCGGTTCCGGACTCGGAAGAGTCTCTTGATCCTCGATTTTCTTGGCCGCCATCTCACCATCCCAACCCTTGAGACGATTGATGAGGATCTCGATCCGATAGATGTCATGGAGCTCGGATTCGATGCTGTGAATCGCATCTCGCTCGAACCGGAGATCGAGTTCCTTGATCGAAGTCAGCTCGACCCTTTCTCCCTGGCGATTCTTCAGGATCATGTCTTCCAGAGAGGTTTCAAACCGAGCGAGCTTCTTCAAGTGATCCTGCAACAAGGTGAGGCCTCTCGAAAAGCCGATCGTTTCCAGGTCATCCGACTTGGCTTTTGGGGTGAATCCCGCCGCCAAGACAAGAAAGCCTGCGAATCCCGACAATAGTCTCTGTCTTCTCATCCTTGCCCCCACGATGCGCCTTCCAGGACCTCGATAGCACGTCGCCTTCGCCCCATCGCGATGTAACAATCCGCGGCCAGGCGTCTGGCCTTTAACTCAACATCTCCATCTTCCGCGACGAGCGTATGCAGCATCGAAAGACAGATTTCAAACTCATCCTCACCAAACCGAATTTGTGCCATTCCGAGCCGTGCCTCTGATCGGAACTCCGGCAGGACCTGAAGCCGCACAAAAAGCTGCTCCGCATCCAGATCGCGGCCCCGTCTCATGAGGAGACCGGCACACTCAAGAGCCAACTTTCCCCGACCAGGAGCGTTCAAATCGTCAATCTCGGTCGTAATGAGCTCTCTTGTTCTTCCCGGTAGTCCCAGGTCCAGGTATCCCCGGGCCGCCACGAAAGCGAATTGATTCCGCAGGGAATCCGTTGGGCTTCCGGCCATCATCTCGCGCGCAAGCATCAATGCGAAGAGAGGCATTTCGGACTCAAGGTAGATTTCACTCGCGAGAAGTTGCCAGCGTGGCTCCCGCACAAACGGGTTGGCCGCCTTGAGCTCGCGAGCCAGGATCTCCGCACATTCCTCAATACGCCCCATGGCAAAACGACTTTCAAGATTGGCCATGGCGAGCTGATTCAATTCCTTGGACGTCAGAAGCTTGGTTCGAACCACACTTGCGTAGACTTCGATCGCCTCCCGGTGCAATCCTTGCTCTTGATAGGCGTTTCCAAGCATCCAACGAGATATCGCCAGATGATGGTTCTCTCCAAATCTCCTCGCGAACAGCTTCACGCTTCTTTCGGCGGCTTGGAGCTCACCATCGGCAATAAATGAGTTCACCGTCAACCGACAGGCGTCCATGATCTCCGGCGATCGCGGATAGGACTCAATGATCTTGAACGTGAGCTCGCGCAAACCCGGATTGTTGTCGAGATCGCCCTGAATCTTCGCGGCCAACAAAAGGGCCTTCGTGGCCTTTTCGTCTCGCGGAAAATCTCGGGCGAACCCGACAAACGCATCCGCCGCCGCGGCGGGAATGTCGCCTTGGGCCAGAAGCTGCGCCAGCGTGAAACGAGCCTCTACAGCCAGGGGACTCCTGGGAAACAGGAGTAGAACATTGCGGTAGAGAAGAATCGCCTGCTCACGGAGCTCGTCCCCGGCAAAGTCGAACTGACGAACAACGAGCTTCTTTCCATCAAGTCTTCCGACACAATTGACGGCGCCACAGATCAAGCTGATCGCATCTTCAAGAGCAACGCTGTCCAGCGAGACGCTGAGTGGAGTCTTGATCAGATGCATCGTGGTCGGACGATCCGCGGAAAGGGAAATCCCCGCGATGGCTACAAGTTCGTCAAGAGTATCAATCGCCGGAACACCGTAGGCCTGAACATTGACCCGCATCTCGTTCTCGACCTGGATCTTCTCCACGAGAACAGCATCCTTGGCACCTGCGTCACAAGGGAGGATCCCCAGCACGATCAGACCAAAGAATAATCTGGAAACGAATCGATCTCGAACCAACACGTTAAACCTCATTCATTTCGAGCCCAAGAAAACAGATGCCAGCTCAACTTCCGGTTTCGGGATCACGGACACCTTCAAGTCCTTGAAGAGCTTCCCCGCCAAGACTGTCTGCGAGCCTAAAATAGGCCTCCTCCGTCCAAGGCATGAAGTCCTGAGCCGATCCACCGGAAAGACAAAGGAAGCGATAGAACAAGGTGCGTGCCTCTTGATATCTTCCCTCGTCAAAGGCCTCCCTTGCCGATTTCAAGCGCTGGACGACTTCGCCACCACGTTCAACAAGCTCCCAGGTTTTTCGGGCATAAACGCGGGCTCGATCTTGATCTCCACTACCTCGAAAGGCCTCCACCAAACAGGAGAAGAGTGCAATCAGATCATCTTCCGAGTGATCGATGTCAGAGTTAACGAATTCTCGCAACGACTCGATCGTCTTCTGATATTCACCAGCCTGCAGATGCATCTTTGCGATCGAAATCGGACCCTCTGCTTCCTGGTCGGTTGCTTCTTGAACCGACGTTACCTCGTCGTCGTCCCCGTCTTTGCGCACCTCGTCAACGACGGAGTCCTCCACTTCACCAACGACCAGGGGATCGCCGGTTGCTTCCTCGTCCGGGGGAGCCGAGCGAGGAGCAATACCAACCGCAAGACCTCCAAGAACACAACCCACGAACAGAACCAGGCCGTACATGACCATCTGGTTCCCCAGTGCGCTCTCGAGTAATTTGTGATAGTAGGACCTGACTCTTAACTTCCATGGCGCCAGCTCCAGGCCATCTTCTTCAATCTCTTCCATTAAGCTCTAGCTCCACAGACAGCTCTGCAACTCGGGAAGATCATCCGAAACTACCTGTTGATCCGCTTTCACGGGAGCAAGCGTCAAACGGCTCTCGCCAGACTTCCCTTGACACAGGATCTCGATCGAAGTGACCTCTTCCAGGCTTCCATCCGGGAGAAGATCGGGACCGAATTCCTCAAGCATCCTGGACCATCGATCCGCTGCAATTTCTCTTGTCTCCGAGGCCGGAGAAACTTGCTCCGGGCAACGGTCAATCGCCTCTCGAATTTCTTGGAGACGAAACGGCTTCAGGACGAAATCAACCGCCCCGAGACGACGAGCCGCGATAAAATCCTCGACCATTCCAAATCCAGTAATCACGACGATCGGAATGGACGGCCTTTCCTCGTGGAGAGCCCTCATCAGATAGAGACCTCCTTGCCCGTCCATTCGAAGGTCGGTTATCACGAGATCGGGCCAATCCTGACGCGCCAACTTCAGCGCCTCCTCGCCATCCCTGGCGCAAGAGCAACGATAACCGTCCTTTTCGAGAGCGGAGGAAAGAGCGGAACGAATTCCGGGCTCGTCTTCGACAAGTAGAACGTGTCTTGGTTTCATTCGTCGGTATCCATCAGGGGGAAACGCACGTCAAAGCATGCACCACCCAGGTTCGAGCATCCCGCCGATATACGCCCTCGGTGCAACTCAATGATCTTCTTCGCCACCGAAAGCCCCAGGCCACTCTTCTGGCTCGAGCCGGAGAAAAGGGGATCAAACAAGCGTTCCGGAGGACGACTTCCGAACCCGGGTCCCGAATCTTCAATTCGAACCCGGATCTCTTCCTCATCCATTCGCGAAACAACGAGACAGACCTGACCCTCTACCGGAGTTACGGCGATGGAGTTCTCGACGATTCGACTCAAGGCTTCAAGCAACCGCTTCCTGTCTCCCCGAAGTGAACCCACGCCTTCTCCAATCGAAAATCTCAGGACAACCCCGGCATCATGTGCCGCCTTCTTGAAGTCCTGATCGAGTTCTCCCACGACAGAAGCCAGATCAACCCGATCGTTCTTAATTTCCATGGGTGCTGCGCAATCCACAACACCACGAATCAAATCGCCGATGCGTCGGGTCTCTTTCAGAATCGCGTCCACATTCACCTGTCGAATATCCGTCTCATCAAGAGAATCCTGCAGAAGCTCCGCATTCGTGGTGACACTTGCCACCGCGTTTCGCACGAGATGAGCCAGAGCCTCGGACACATTCTGAAGCAGTCGATCCGGGCTCTTCATTTCGCGCCGGGTGCCGTCCAATCGTTGATCAGTCGTGTGATTCATGCATCCTCATTCGATTGACAATGTCGATCCCTGCCTACTACGCAAGACCTGTGCCAGCAGACCAAATGAACCATGGTTCAACCTTGACCCGACCTTGCTCCATCTTTGCTCACGCCACATTTCCCTCGGAACTTCACCGGGATCGATCTCTTGGGTTCTCATCGATCTGGCCAGGGTGTGTCGTAATTCCCGACACCATGACGCGATCTTGGCCACCACCTCCGAACTCTTCATGAGGACTTCCGGCAATGCATCCCGAGCCCGGAAGCCAAGAAGGCAAGTCCCTCCGGATGCCGTATCTTTTCATCTTGTTGTAGAGCGTGGATCGGTTGATCCCCAGCTGATGAGAGGATTCACTCACATTCCATCCAGTATCGGTCAATACCTTGAGGATCAGTGCCTTCTCCATCGAAACCAGGCGGCGGTCGGTAAGGGGAAGAACAAGACCTCGGTGGATGTTTGATTCCATTTCGCTCGATTCGATTCCCAGATCCTCCGGACGAATCAAGTCTCCCTCCGCGGAGAGGGCAGCACGCTCCATCACCGCCCGAAGGGATCGAACGTTTCCCGGCCAGGGGTGGGCTTTTAGAACCTCCGCGGCTTCCGGAGAAATGACGAGATTTTCCCGGCCAAACTCCCGTTGAAAGTGATCGCGAAAGTAACTTGCAAGCTCCAGGATGTCGTTGCATCGTTCTCGCAGCGGAGGAATCTCGATGGGGATGACGCATAGGCGGTAATACAGATCCTCACGGAATCGGCCCTGTTTCACCATTTCCTGCAGATTACGGTTGGTACTGGCAACGATGCGAATATCCACCGCTACTTCTTGATTCCCGCCCACCGGGATGAATGCCTTCTCCTGAATCGCTCGCAAGGTCTTCGCTTGCAAAGAAACATCCATTTCACCGATTTCATCCAGGAAGAGAGTTCCTTCATGAGCAGCCTGAAAGAAGCCTTTCTTTCCCCGACGAGCCGAGCCAGTGAATGAGCCCTCTTCATAGCCAAAGAGCTCGCTTTCAAGGAGAGAGGCACTCAGCGCGGCGCAATTGATCGCAACGAACGGCCCGGATCGGCGCTCGCGGAGATAGTGAATGGCCCGCGCCACAAGCTCCTTCCCCGTACCACTTTCCCCTTCGATGAGAACCGTCGAATCCCGGGAAGTCGCCACCTTCTGGGCGGAACGCAAGACACGTCTCATCCGCGCACTACTTCCGATGATTTCCGGGACCCCTTCCTTGGCCGGGAGCACGGGTGGGAACGGATTCACCTCCCTGAACCCACGAGATCGAAGAGCACCGCGGACAAGGCCACAGGTCTGCTCGATAGAACAGGGCTTTTCGATGTACTCATAAGCCCCATTCTTCATCGCCTTCACCGCGCTCTCGACCGAGCCAAAGCCAGTCATCATGATGACGAGAAGACCGGGGATTTGATTCTTGAGTTGCTTCAGAAGATCCAGACCGTCGCCGTCCGGAAGGTGGACGTCAAGCAGGACAACATCGACGTCCTTTTCCGGAACCAAGGATCGAGCCTGGGCTGCGCTTTCGGCTTCAAAGACCTGAAACCCCTGGCGTCGAAGCCCCTGAACGAATCCCGATCGGAGAGCGGCATCGTCCTCGACCACGAGAAGCTTGACGTCATTCGGGTCAATTCTCCCCGGCTCTTTGGCACAAGGATGATTTCCCGGGCTCTTGCTCCCCAAGTTGTCCATGTCTTTCCCCGTCTTTCGAGTTACCCACGAGTTCTTGCACCCCAGCAGCGTTCAATCCTGGTGCGAGACAAATCGCCTCGACCTGTTCAAATAATCGACACCCGGTGACGAAACTTGAGACAAAAAGGAGCGGATGGCACCGGGCCACCACCCCCCTTGTCGGAGAAGAGGATGGCGCTTCGACAATTCGGACAGACCTGACAACTCGTTGTCGCACAACAAATAGAGGGGACTTTCCGAAGCTTTAGCCCCCTGGCAAGAATTCCTTCTCCGGACCACCTTGAGCCCAATCTTGAAGCCCCCCATCATTTCTTCTTAAGCCCTGCCTTCCTGCACGACGAAATAACGCAAGAGAAGACTGCGTACGACCAGTAGATAGAAGGAAACCATGGGACCGACGATCTCCCTGTGCATGATTGTGAAAGACGAAGCAGAGCTGCTACCCGCCTGTCTTCATTCGGTGCGCGACCTCGTTGATGAGATCGTCATCTGCGATACGGGATCTTCTGACGCAACTCTAAAGATCGCCACGGATGCAGGGGCAAAGGTTCTCCAGGTGCCGTGGAAAGACGACTTCTCTCATGCGCGGAATCAAACCCTGGCACTCGCAACTTCTGATTGGATCCTGATTCTCGACGCAGACGAGACGATGACGCCGGAATCGATTCCCATCCTGCGCAAAGCCATGCATGATGATGGACACGTGGGCTACAGCCTCAACGTTCGCTCGGAATTCGAAGTGGGAAAGTCGATCGACGCGACCATCCTCCGCTTCTTTCGCAATCATTCCTCGATCAGGTTTCGAAATCCCATCCATGAACAGGTCTATGACTCGGTTGTGCAGTACGCGACCAGCACGCAGCGTCGCATCGGGCATCTTCCAGTCGACATTCTTCACCGAGGGTACGAGAAAGAACGATTCGAGAAGAGAAAGAAGAGGGAACGGAACGAACGGCTCCTGAGGAAGCAATGCAAGCAAGATCCAAAGGACCTCTACTCGCACCATAAACTGGTTCGTCACCTCGAATCGACAAACGGTCACACCGACGAATGGGCAGAAGAAGTGCAAAAAGCACATCGCCTTCTTCATGCGCCCCGGGAGTTCGACCGCAACAGAAAGAAGATCTATGCCGCCGAGATATGCTCGGACTACTGCCTGTTGCTCGAGGAACAGGGAGATGTCCTGGCCGCATTCGCTCACTACCAGGAGATGGCTTCCCTGGTCCCAAGAACGATCAACTTCACGTACAACCATGGTCGGGTGGCTCTCGCCTCGAACGAAATCGGCCAATCCATCGACCTCTTTCAGCAGACCATCGATGGGACCGCGGGAGAAATACCGGCACGTCTTGGGGTTCAGGAGCACCTGGGACATCATGCACTCGCCGTGGCGTTTTCTCGTGAGAATCGGTCATCTGAGGCAAAGGAAGCCCTCAAGAACGCGCTGATCTACAAACAGGACTACTCTCCCTCCCTGGAACTTCTTGCATCTCTCCGTGGAGAGTTCGCAAGTCAAAGCCAGGAGGGATTCGAACAACCCATTCAACCCAAGAACACGGAGAGAATTCTCGTGAACGAAGAGCGCCGCCAACCCGATCAGTTCCAGGAACCGTGGTCGACCGAAGCAAAAGATGCACTTTCCGGTCCCATCATGGAGTGGCACGCCGTGTTCATGCCCTTCTTCGACTCCTGTCGGAGCATCCTCGATATCGGCTCGGGAAACGGAATGTTCCTCGAGATCGTTCGAGCGGCAAACAAAGAGGGTCTCGGCATTGACATCTCCCAAGAAATCGTCGATGCATCGTGTTCTCGAGGACTGGACGTTCGTCTTCAGGACTTCAAGGAAGGCTTGCCCGCTGGCCCCTTTGACGGAATTCACGCTTGCCATGTTCTTGAATACCTCACCCTCCCGGAGCTCTATTCCTTCCTTACTTCCTGCCACCAGGCCTTGAGTCCCGGTGGAACCCTGCTTCTTCGAACATCCAATCTCGAGAACTCGGACGTTCGGGACAAAATCTTCTGGAAGGACGAAAAACATATTCGAGCCTATCCTCTTGATGTGCTGAAAGGATGTCTCACCGAACTTGGTTTTGAAATCGCCGAAAAGGGCGTGGAGAATGGTTCGTTCAACGACATCTTCGTCGTTGCCAGGCGGGCAGCTGCGGCACAATTCACGAAATCTCCGACCGCTCCGTCGGTCAGCACAAAGGCCCCCCGCGTCGTTTGGGAGGGGTCCCAGTTCGTTTCTCACTCCCTGGCCCGGGTCAACCGAGAACTGACCCTGGCTCTCCTGGACACGGGGAAGTGTGAACTATCCGTGGCTCCGTTCGAACCTCACTCATTCGGCGCCGAAGTGGACGAACGGTTCGAGAAGATCCAGAACAAGATCTATGCTCTCCTTTCCGGCCCTGTGGACCATCACGTCCGACATCAGTGGCCCCCGAACTTCGCGCCTCCCCGAGAAGGAAAATGGATCACGTACCAACCCTGGGAGTACGGAGCCATACCGAAGTCCTGGCTGGAGCCGCTGAGATCACAGGTTGATGAAATCTGGGTTCCGAGCCAGAGTGTTCGCGAGGGCATGGTGGCAAGTGGAGTTCCTGAAGAAAAGGTTCACGTCATTTCCAATGGGGTCAATCCTCTTCAGTTTCGACCTGAGGCCTCCCCGAAATCTCTTCCCTATGAGGGAACCTTCCGCTTCCTCTTTGTGGGAGGAACGATCTGGAGGAAGGGCATCGATGTCCTGCTCAACGCCTTCACGAGCGCTTTCACGGAACGAGACAATGTGTCTCTGGTGATCAAGGAAGTCGGAAAAGACACGAGCTACAAGAATCAGGTCATGGATGAGCGCATTCGAAAAATCGCTCAATCCGGACAGGGTCCCAAGATCGTTTACCTGGAGGAACAGATCGCGGAAGAGGACCTTCCCGGGCTGTACACCGCGTGTGACTGTCTCGTTCATCCATTCCGCGGAGAGGGGTTTGCCTTGCCGGTGGTAGAAGCCGCGGCATGCGGACTCCCGGTCGTCGTGACCGATGGCGGCCCTTGCAACAACTATCTCGACCGTTCCATGGCCTACTTCATTCCTTCGGAGAAGAAGAACTGCTCGGTCGATCTGGAACTCTGTGTACCGGGATGGATTCACGAACCCAACCTGCAGGAGTTCACCGAAATCCTGCGAAGCCTCCCTCACAACCACGCGGAAGCCAAGAAGAAGGCCAGCGCCGCAGCGAAGCACGTACGCACTCAGGTCACCTGGGCCACTTCGGCAAGTCAGGTCCTCGAACGACTCGGTGCGGCTCCCCCGTCATCGCCCAAGCTTGCACAGAAGAGCGAGGCTTCCCGGGACCAGATCGAACTCCAGTCGGAGCAAACGACGGACGTCATCGCCCGGCTCAAGCAATCCGTGGAAGAGCTTCTCAAAAAGGCAAGTTCACCCTCCGATCGGGAGGCCTTTCCCGAAATCGACTCCGTCCTTGCCGAGGCCTACAGGTCACTTGCCCGTCTCTATTATCAGGAGACGAAGTACACGGAAGCTAAAAACGAGCTTCGTCGTGCTCTTGAACTGGAACCCTCGAATACCTCGGATCGAATGATGCTCGGAAACGCAGAGCTGCTGAATGGAGATCCAAACGCTGCCATCAAAACCCTTGAGCAAGCGATCTCCCAGGAGCCTTCCAACCCGACGGCTCTTTACAACCTGGCACTCGCTCATCGATGTAACAATCAGCTCGAACAGGCAGCAAGTTACTTTGAAAAAGCCATTCACCTGGGTGAGTCATCGTCTGAGGTTCACAACAATCTGGGAGTGACTCTCTTTGACCTTGGCAAGGTTCAACAGGCAAAGAAGCACCTTGAACAAGCCTTGCAAATGGAACCGTCGTCTCTTGACGCGGGCTTGAACCTCGCCCAGCTCGAACAGCACGACGGAGACTCGACTTCAGCGCTGAAGAGGCTTCTTCATCTCCAAAGATTCCACGCCGAGAACATCGAATTAAAAAGAGAAATATCGGCCCTGCAGAAAGATGCGACGGATCGCCTGCCAGGTGAAGGGACGATGTCCTAGAGGGACAGGGCTAGGCCGAAAAATCGATGCGGGAGGCAGTTCCTGTCGACGACGACGGGGAGGCGAGACCACGTAGGACGGTTTCCCATTCATCGGTACGATCGATCTGGCCTTTGAGACCTTTCAGGCTCTCGGCCAGTTCTTGTTCCAGGATCTTGTTCTTGCAAACAACGCGCAGCTTCACCGACTCGACGGGATCAGCGTCGCACTCGCTCAAAGGCGCCCCACCCTCTTTCAGAGCGTTGAGTTCATCAACAAGATTCTGAGCACGCTCCCAGAGGGCCAAGATGTCCTCGATCGTCAAACGCGACCAGGTAGCGGATAGCTGATCGTAGGCGTCCTCAAGACGAAGAAGAAGCTCGAGAGTCTTCGGTCGTGCACTGGATTGCAAGGACATGTTCACGTTCCTCAGGAAGCGGAATTCGCCGCGATGATCGCCCATCCCTCACGGAGAGTTCTCATGACTTTCTCCGCTTCCGAGAATGCTCGGCCATCCTGGTCAATATTGCCCCGGGTCAGACGGTTCTGCACGAACGCGTAGAGCGCGTCGAGCTGGGCGGCGATCTCCGCTCCACTAACCCGGTCAAGACTGCTCACAAGCTCCCCAAGGATCCCCTGAGCCTTGCCGACAAAGACTCGAGCCTGAATCCGATCTCCATTGCTCAAGGCTTCACGGGCGTTCACCATGGAGCTGATGGCGCCGTCATACAGCATCACTACGATCTGGATCGGCGAGGCGGTCATGACTCGATTGCGAAGGTACTCTCGTCCTGCATTTCCGTAATTCATCGTAGGGTCCTCAAGTTATCCGCAGTCATCCGTTCGTGAAGAAGAGAAGGCCGAGTCCGCGCCTTTCTCGCACTGCCCCTGGCCAAGAACCATCTACGCTTCCTTATAGGTCGTTTCTCAACTGGCTTGAGTCGATGAAGCGGAGGCTTCTTGGAGTTCCGATCAAAGCCTGGTGAGGCTCAACCTTGGAACCAAAAGTTCGAGAAAAATATCGAGCAAGAAAGAGCTGCCAAGCCGAGGAGGCCGACCGCCAAGCAACGGGGCGATCTTCCTCCTCGACGGAAGAGGCAAGTCAAAGCTCTTAGAGTAGGTTAAGGGCGGCCTGCGGTTGCGAGTTCGCCTGAGAGAGAATCGAAACTGCGGCCTGCTGGATGATCGAATTCCGCGTAAGTCGGGCGGTTTCGGCGGCAACATCAACGTCTCGAATCCGGGATTCGGCAGCCGAGAGGTTCTCGATCGTGCTGGAGAGATTCGAAATCGTGGACTCGATTCGATTCTGGGAAGCACCCAGGGTCGCACGGAAATCCGTCACCGTGTTGATTGCAGCATCGATGTTGCTGATCGCAGTTGCAGCATCACCCGACGCTCCGATATCGAGAGCATTGAGCGAAAGCGCGGTCGCATCCGTATCCTGCAGCGAAAGGCTAATGGTATCCACACCAGCTGCGGTGTCGGCTCCAACCTGCAGCGAAATACTCGTCGTATTTCCGTCCAAAAGCGAAATGCCGTTGAACTCGCTTGCTGCGGAGATTCGATCGACCTCGGAAATGAGCTCCTGGAACTCAGTATCGAGAGCGTCCTTGTCGCCATCGGAGAGGGTTCCGTTCGAAGCCTGAACGGACAGCTCCCTCATTCGAGTCAGAAGACTATTGACCTCGTCCAACGAACCTTCGGCGGTCTGCACAAGGCTGATACCGTCGTTCGCGTTTCGGGAGGCCTGTTGAAAACTTCGAACATCGGCTCTCATTCGTTCGGAGATTGCCAATCCAGCAGCGTCGTCAGCAGCTCTATTAATTCGTAGTCCCGAAGACAGACGCTCAAAAGAGCTTCCTAGCCGGTCACTTACATTTGCCAGGTTCCTTTGCGCGTTGAGCGAGGCTACGTTTGAGTTAATTCGTAATGCCATGGTTACATCTTTCTAGTTCAAGACAAAAGGGGGATGGGCCTCAAACGATTTGCCCACCGAAGGAACAAAGGACCTCTTGGTCCACCCATCGTTATAGGTCTGCATGGGAAACACTTTAGGGATAACCCGTAGATTCCTCTTTTGTTCTTCCTATTGCCCTGGAGCGACACTAGATGAGAGATGGATAGCTCTGCCGTCGAAAAGAAACTGATCCAGAATGGACCCTTGGAAATGAGAAGCGGTGATGGGAGGATGCAGAATATGTGTGGCGCGATGGGACAGGACTTGGAGATGAGTAGAGAGAAGAAAAACCAGGAAGGCACTCAGCTCGTGAAAAAAAGAGGGGATACTACTGGAGGGAGGCTAACGAACTCGCTTGAGAATTCAAACCTCCGATGAGTCGCTCAAGGGAGGCATATCTGCGAACAAGATTCTCCCGGAAGCGTTCCACGAACCGTTCCGAGTTGTCGATTCTCTTCTGAAGGTCCTCGATGCTTCGTTGCATGGCATCCTGACGGCTCGGAACCAGGCCAGTACGGGACTCCGTGGCCTCGGAAAGAAACGATTCAAGAGTGCCAGACAGATCACCTTCCCCCTCGACAAACAGACTCAGGACACCTTGAATGTCCTCCGTAACTGCATCCGTAAGATCACCCTCATTCAAGGCAAGAGTGCCATCGGCCTGCGTAGTGATCCCGATCTGGGACAAAGCCGAAAAGGTTCCGCTAGCTCCCGAGATGGAACCGGTCACCGTTGACTGCAGTCGGCGTTCAACCAGCGACGTCGTAAAATCACCCAGAAGACTACCGGCTCGGCCCGATGCTTCGTCAAACGAAGTCTGACTGTTGATGTATCCAATCACGTCATTGTAGGCGTCTACGAATCCCTGCAGGTTATTCTTCACCCCTGCGGTATCGGTCGAAACCGTCATATCGAGAGAGCCTGACCCGGCCTGCTTCAAATTCAGGGTCACTCCTTCAATGACATCCTCCACGACGTTCGTTGAGCTTCTGACCTCGATCGTGTCCACATTGATGATGGCATCATCTGCGGCCTGAACCTCGGAAAAAGTGAAGGGAGAAAAATCACCGGAAAACGAAATCGTGTTTCCGAGGCCACCTTCCTTGCCGGTAACAACAAGTCGATAGGGAGTTCCACTTCCGTCGTTGATGATCGAGGCGGTGACCTCTGCATCCGAGGAATTGATGGCGTCTTTGACATCTCCAAGGGTCGCGTCGGTAAGGTCGATATCGGTAACCGTACCTCCAACGTCAATGCTGAGCCGGCCCGAGCCAAGGGCGGTATCATTCACATCGGCAAACCCCTGGGAAACCTCTTTCTCGATTTGAGCGAGCTGGACGACCTCGATCGAGTGAACTCCGGGCGATGCCACACCGCTCGAAGTCACCGAAAGGAACTCATCGTCCGAAATCGTCGCCTGGGTCGCATTGATGTCCGTACCCTTCTTGAGACCGTTCGCCGCCGCTTCAAGGCTATCCAGCCGACTCAGAAAAGTACCCAGAGTTGAAGAGCGACTCTGAAGAACCGCCTGCCGGTTCTGAAGCCTCAAGATGGGAATCCGCTGAACACCGACCAAAGCTTCGATCAAGCTACCCGTGTCGATTCCGGTAGCAAGCCCAGAAAACTGAATGGCCGGAGTGTTCATCGATGCATCCTCGAGAGAGAAGACTCTCGTCTCCCTCATGAATATAAGTCCGTAGGCAGAGGCCCGATTCTCATCGGGCCTCTCACATCATCTTCAAGTCGTCAGGTCTCGGTTACTGGAGAAGACTCAGTGCCGTCTGCGGCTGAGCATTGGCCTGGGCCAGGATCGAAACAGCAGCCTGCTGAATGATCGAATTCCTCGTGAGCTCGGCCGTTTCTGCGGCCACGTCCACGTCTCGAATCCGAGACTCGGCACTCACAAGGTTCTCAATACTTGACGATAGATTCGACATGGTCGCCTCAAGTCGGTTCTGGGACGCACCGAGGGTCGCCCGAAAATCCGTCACCGTGTTGATCGCAGCATCGATCGCACTGATCGCAGCCGTCGGATCGCCAGCAGCACCGATCGCCAAAGAACCAACGCTCAGATCCGAAGCTTGCGTTGCTTGGAGCCCGAGCGAAAGAGTATCGATCGCAGCCGCGGTTCCCGAACCAATTTGTAGGCTTATCGACGTCGTTGAACCATCCAGCAACTGGATGTTGTTAAATTCCGTCGCCTGAGAAATCCTGTCAATCTCCGATACTAGCTCCTGGAATTCCGTGTCCAGTGCATCCTTGTCTCCTGACGAAAGCGTTCCCGATGCAGCTTGCACCGACAGCTCTCGCATCCGGATCAGGAGCGAACTCACTTCGTTGATCGCTCCTTCAGCGGTTTGAATCAGGCTCACACCATCGTTCGCGTTTCGCGACGCCTGCTGCAAGCTTCGAATTTCAGCCCTCATTCGTTCCGTAATCGCAAGACCTGCCGCGTCATCCGACGCCTTGGTGATGCGCAATCCGGAAGATAGACGTTCAAACGACTTTCCCAGCCGGCCCGTTACTTTTCCCAAGTTCCGTTGAGCATTCAGGGACGCCGTGTTCGAGTTAATTCTCAGAGCCATGACTTACCTCTTATCTATGGTCGAACTCGAGGACCAAAATCCACCGAGTCACGGTTCTTCCGTTTCTCCGATTGCTTGCCCCGAACAGAACGGGACGGGACCCAATAAAATCATCTACGCTCACTTATAGGTCGAGATGTGGCTCGCTTGAGCCAACAGAGCGCAGGCTTTTCGGGGTTCCGACGAACCCTTGATGAGGCTCGTACTTGGAGGCAAACTTTTTCGAAGAAAAAAGGTCCGGAAGAGAGTGGACCATCATCGAGGAGGTGGCTTTCCACCTCCTCGATTCAAGAGTCAGGATAAGATCATAGGCTTTCTAGCTATTAAAGAAGGTTAAGCGCTGTCTGCGGTTGAGAGTTGGCCTGAGCCAGGATCGAGACCGCAGCCTGCTGGATGATCGAGTTTCTCGTAAGCCGCGCGGTTTCGGCGGCAACATCAACGTCTCGAATCCGGGATTCCGCCGCCGAGAGGTTCTCGACCGTGGAAGAGAGATTTGAGATTGTCGACTCAAGACGATTCTGGGAAGCACCCAGAGTCGCTCGGAAATCCGTCACCGTGTTGATCGCAGCATCAATGTTGCTGATCGCCGTGGCCGCATCACCTGAGGCTCCAATATCAAGAGCGTTCAGCGAAAGTGCAGTTGCATCGGTATCTTGCAGCGAAAGGCTAATGGTATCCACGCCAGCCGCGGTATCGGCTCCGACCTGAAGCGAGACGCTCGTCGTATTGCCGTCCAGCAGCGAAATACCGTTAAATTCACTCGACGCCGAGATTCGGTCAACCTCGGAAATCAGCTCCTGGAATTCGACATCGAGAGCGTCTTTATCGCCAT
>JAJDCM010000034.1 GCA_029260825.1 Planctomycetota bacterium
GGGAACCCCAAAATCGGTACCTGGATCTATCCTGAAGCAATGGAAAGCAACCTGCTCGGTGGATTGATGTACATCAACATCGCCAGCGACAGCTTCCCTGCTGGCGAAATCAGGGGACAGATCAAGTAATCATCCTGACCCGTGGCAAAGGAACATGAAGCGTATCCGGATTCCGATCCGGGTACGCTTTTTTCGCTGGGTTGAAGACTTTTTCAATCGGTCCCGACGAGCTCACGTGACAAAATTATTCCTGATCATTTGAGCCACATCACCGTGACACGGGATCTTCTCCACAGCCGGGCAATACCGCCCTTTACCCGTAGAACACAAAATCAAGGAGAAGACCCCATGCTTACTGGACTACTTTCTGGTCGAATGGCACTCATTACTCTTGCCACGATCTTGTCTCTCACCGCAGGAGCAAAGGCCACCGTTCGACGCATCAGTGGTTGCTCTTTGTCTACCGTCTGTGTACCTCTCAGAACTCCGAACTCCGGGACCCAAACGGTCACTCCGGAATGCTGGGGAATGCCGGTACTCGAGGATGCCTGGACCCTGAACGAAACCTGCCTTGGATCAGGTGCGGATGCTCACTACGAGCGAGAAAGCTATCTCTTTACGGATGAAGCCGGCTCGATTACTTTCGTCACGAAGATGAAACTTGCTCCCCGGATGGACCGGAGCGAAACGACGGCTCAAGCCGCCCAGGACATCTTCATCCTTCCCTGTCTCCCCCGATCCCCGGAGAATCTGGCCGGAGAGGACTTCCCCCTGAGCGCGGTTCCTGACATCATCCTACTTGACGACATTACATTTCCCCAGGTCACCCTTCGCGCTCAAGACGGTCCTCAGGAGTTTCTCTGCGCCGTCACAGTCCCCATGAACCTCATCACGGATTTCTTCCTTCGAGAAGATGAGAGCCACGTCGAACTTGATTGGTTCGTATGCGCCGACCTGGACGTGACCGGAGAATTCTTCGGTCAGGATGCAGCTCTGGACCTCGACGGCAACTCCTGTCCTGACGTTGCCATTGAAATACCCGTACTCGGGTTCATCATTCCCCGTCTTGGAATCGACGAAATCGGAGCCGGGCTCATCAATTTCTTTCTCAATCGAACGCCCAACGGACTGACGGTTCTCGAAGTCTTTGGGCCTCAAACTCGTAGCTTCTTCCCGCCCACCACCAGTGATCATCCCTACATCAGAAGCAGCCCGCCCCTCCTTCCGGGCATGCAGCAAGGAGAAAGCGGCAACACGAGACCCTGGTGTTTCCGGATTGATCGAGCCCTTACCGCCACTTTGGACGGAGGTCAAGTCATCCCGGCAAACGGCTCTCCCGCCACGGGGTCGGGCACCTTTGATATCGATCCAGAAACGAACATGCTTTCCTACAACATTGACTACTCCGGACTCTCCAGCCCCGAACTCATCGCCGCTCTTCACGGGCCGGCCGCCCCCGGATTCAATGGACCAGCGGTCTTTCAGCTACCACTCGGATCTCCCAAAATCGGTACCTGGAACTACCCGGAGAGCCTGGAGAACGACATCATCAACGGACTGGTTTACCTCAACATCGCCACGGATCTCTTTCCCGCAGGCGAAATCAGGGGACAGATCGAATAGACGGGTAGTGGGATGTCGGGTTTTACTTCGAGCGTGTCCGGATTCGATTCGGACACGCTCGCTCTTCGTCGCTTGTCTCCTGCCCAGCTCCCAACGCGCCTCCCGAATTCCGACAATGAAGGCAAAGAGCAGTTGAAGAGGCCGGCCAGAGGCGATATCTTTTTCAGATATCTTCACCTGAAAACCACATCGAAACCTCCTCCAAATCAAAAGCGCCTCCATGCCCTTGTGCCAGCGGCAGTCCACGACTAAACTAGTGAGTCCAAAAGTCAATCCCTGAAAAATACAGGAGGCTCCTTGGCCATATATTTGAAAGGAAAGCGAGACAAGATGCTTCGAGATCATGCCTTGCCCTGCCTGATGCTTCTCGGCTCCATTCTGCTCACTGGCTGCGGCTGGGCGACGGGTGGCGTGGCCGGTTTGACGGGTGGAAGTAGCAGCGGAGGAGGCGGAAACGCCACTCCGACCGTGAGCGACGTATCGGTTTCCGACACTCGAACCTCCCCGGCGACCATCCGGTATACTCTTTCGGATAACGAATCGAACTCGGTTTCGGTCCAGCTCTTCTACCGCGTTTCCGGCGGGCCACCCGTTGCCATTCGTCTTCCGGAAGGAGGTGGCCGCCAGGACGACCTTCCGACATCACAAACCGGAGTGGTTCACACCTCCTCCTGGGACTTCGCCACCCAGCTCGGCGCAAGCTTCCTGGAAGATGTAACGGTGGAGGTTCATGTTCTTGGAGAATCCCCTGGAACCGACTTTCCGGATCCGATCATCCAGTCGACCCTCGTTGATCTCGGGAATGATCCCCCCAGCATCGCCAGCGTCGTTGCCCCCGCGATGGAAGCCGTCGGAATCGTTCCCGTCGACATGATCGTCTCCGATTCTTCGTCGGACCTTGTCACCGTTCGACTGTCCTATGACTTGATCGGCGACGATCCAGATCTTGGCTTTCGAGCCGCCTCCCTGGCAGGCCAGGCTCCTCCGAACATCTTGGCTACCCCGACCGGATCGGCCTTCACCTTCTTCTGGGATGCGATCGAAGATACAGACTTCAGTGAACACGACGTAACCCTCCGTCTCCAGCCGTTCGACGGAGACCTTGAAGGTGCGTTTCAGGAGGCTCCTGTTCGCATCGACAATAACAGCGAGCCCATTGCCGTCTTGAACAGCGCCAACTTCGTCCTGAACCCGGATACAAGACGAGGAATCCCCCTGGCCTTTGAAATCATCGACGGAGATGAGCAAACAGGAGAGGCAGCACAAGAAGTAACCCTTGTCTTCCAATGGCGACGAGCGAACGAGTCTTTCAAGAATCTCCCGTCAGGCATTGACGAAATTGAAGCGATCCTGGCAGATCCTACCCAGCGGGCTGAGTTTCAGATCGCCACTGAACGCCCCCTCATCTACGAGGGACAGACGGCCTTTGAGGCTTCCTTCCCCAGCGATGATTCCATTGTCCGCCTCCCGGAGCTCTCCTCATCCGCATCAGCCCTTGTCGAGCGAGGCGAGAACTCCCCCGAAATCGGCCTGAACCAGGAATTGGAGATCTTTCGCTCTTCCGAGACTCCATTTGTCCTGGACATGGAGGACGGAAGCCTGACAAACGTCGTTGCCTCTCTTCCGACAGACCGAGGAATCAGCGCCCTTGCCCTGGAAGCTCTGGACGGAGGTGGATGGCAAATCCGCCAGGTCGACCTGACAACCGGCAACGTCATGTCCGTTTTCGCTTCGGATCCAAATGCCGGAACCCCCACCACCATGACCTTCGAAACGAAAGGCGAGACTCTTCTCGTTGCCTCGAATCAAGGCCCCGTTTGGCAAGTACAGCGGGTTACGAATCGCAAGATCACCGATCTCATTTCCGCCGACGGATCCACCGAAATGGGAGAGGCCCGCGGAATCGCTTCTCTCGGAGAAACATCCGCGCTGCTGACCGTCGGCAATTCACTCCTCCAGTTGAACTACGTTAACGGTCAACCTGCCACCGCGACCGAACTTTTCTCTCCCTCGACAGGAACCGGTCCACTCCAAACTCCGTGGGGTGTGGTTCTGAATCCTCTGGACAAAGATCAAGTCATCGTCGCCGAAAACGGCGCCAACCGAATCCTGTCTATTTCACTTGGCAAGCTCACGAAAACCGAGGTCGTCGCCAACGGAATCGGATTTCCATCTCCTCAATCCATTGCATTTGATCGCTCCGGTGCTCGACTTCTCGTCGTAACCGACACGGATCCGGGAGATGGGGAAAACGAGTTGCGAGGAATCGAAATCAACGACGCTGCGGACATCGACGCCGATGGACTCGCAGACCGTGAAGTCTTCGAGCTTCTTCCCGGAACGACCGGCGCTTCGAATCCCGTGGGAGAGATCGGTAGCGTTGCCACGGATCAAGCTGGTGTTCGACTGGTCACTCTTTCAACGCAAGGAAACCTCGCCGTTGGAGGCGGAGTGGAGCAAGTGCGCACCATCATCGCCTACGAACCGACAACTCAAATTGTTCGGGTTTCACAGGCCTTCGACCCGCCGTTTGAGCCCGCCACGGCCCGAAAAAAATGGCGTATCGTGGACCGGCTCCCCGATGAATTTCAAGCTTCTCCCCAGGGAGCTGCCGGGATCTTCGTGTGGGACAGCACCGATCTTCCCGAGGGGGGTGGCATCGTTTTTCGATTGGTGCCATTCGATACCGAGATCGGAATTGAAAGTAGAACTCGCGAGCCCAAAACGATCACTTCGGAACTCGACGGCCAGACGTTCTTTCTGGGAGACCAGGCCTCAACACCAAACCCCGAGTCGGTCGTCACCGCCGATCTCGACGGAGACGGTGACCTCGACATTGTCTCGGCCAATTCAAGTGGAAGCAGCCTTACCGTGTTCTTTCAAACGAATCCGGCCGAATTCACGCCAGGTCCCATTCTCGTCACGGACGAGAGTTCCTTTCCCCAATCGGTCGCGACGGGCGACCTCGACGGAGACGGAGATCTCGACATCATCTCCGCAAATCGAGGTAGCTTCATTGATGCGATCGGCAGCAGCATTACCCTGTTCTTTCAAACGACTCCGGGAGAATTCTCGCCCGGACAGATCCTCGGAGATGAGATCACAACACCGAACCCGGTCAGCGTTGCCACCGGAGATCTTGATAACGATGGAGACCTTGACTTCATTACCGCCAACTCGCTGGGTAGTCATCTCACCCTGTTCTTCCAGACGAGTCCCGGCCTGTTCGCCCTCGGTCGGACCCTCGGCGATTCGAAACTGACTAGTAACCCAGGTGAAGTCACTCTCGCTGACCTCGATCGGGATGGAGACCTCGACATCATCTCTGCAAACCTGGGCTTCCTCGCATCCGAGGATGGCAACAATCTCTCCATCTTCAAACAAACGACTCCCGGCGAGTTTGCTCTGGCCCAACTCCTTGGGGACCTCACTACCACAGGAACACCCGTGGGAGTGGAAACCGGAGACTTCGATGGCGACGGAGATCTCGACATCGTTTCCGCAAATGATGGCACATCGAACCTGACAATCTTTGCCCAGACGGATGGGGGGAGCTTCGAACTGGCGACAACCGTGGGGGGTGTCAGCATTACTCCCTCGCCGACCTCTGTGACGGCGGAAGATTTCGATGGGGATGACGATCTTGACCTCATCGTAACGAATACCGTGGGTGGAAAGGACCTGGTCGTCTTCCTTCAAGTCGAACCCGGTGACTACCGCCCAGGCCCGAGCCTTGGCCAATCGAGCAGCAGCAGATCAGTCGCAACAGCAGACTTCGACGGAGACGGCAGGCTTGACGTTGTCATCGCCAATTCGTTTTCGAACAATTTGACCGTCGCCTTGAATTCGACCGCTGGTAGCTTCACTCCAGGCTTGATTCTTGGTAATGGAAGCTTGACGGACGCCCCTTTCAGGGTAGTCCTGGCCGACTGTGATCAGGACGGAGACCTGGACATCGTCTCCGCAAACTCCCTCTCCAGTAATCTAGCAATCTTCTTTCAGACAACGCCCGGCAGCTTCACCCAAACTTCGAAACTCGGCGACGAGACTTCAACCTCTGGAACCCGCTCCGTTGCTGCAGGGGATATCGACGGAGATGGAGATATCGATCTCGTCAGCGCGAACACATTATCAGACACCCTCTCGATTTTCGTTCAGACGAGTCCCGGAGAATTCCTCCTGGGCCAAACGATCGGGGGACCGGGAATGACTGTCGCTCCGATATCGGTTGCGATCGCCGACCTGGATTCGGACGGTGATCTTGATATTGTCTCGGGGAACGGAAGAGTTGGCGGAGATGCCCAGCTAAGCGACATCACACTTTTCTTCCAAACGGCGCCACTCGCATTCACCCTGGGCGCGACACTCGGGGGCAATGGTTCAACACCTTTTCCCAATGCAATCGCTACTGACGATCTGGATCAAGACGGCGACATCGATATCGCGACCGCAAATACTGTGGGCAACAACATCACCCTCTTTTTCCAGGCCAGCCCTGGAGTGTTTGTATCCGGCCCCGTTCTTGGTGACGCAACAACGACCCTTGGCCCACAACAACTGATCACCCGTGATTTCAATTCGGATGGGAAACCCGACATACTCTCCGCCAATAGCATGAGTAACAACATGATCCTTTTCTTTCAGGTGAGCCCTGGCATGTTTACCCAGGGGCCAACCATCGGAGGCCTCACGACTACCTTTGGCATCCAATCGGTAACGTCAGGAGATCTCGACCTCGATGGCGACCTGGATCTTGTCGTTCCAAATGGCTTTATCAATACCGTTCGCATCTTCACTCAGATCAGCCCAGGGACCTTTCTCCCGGGAAAGACTCTCGATATCGGGGCGGGCTTCAACAGTCCGTTCCACATCGCCGTTGGCGATCTCGACGGAGATGGGGATCCAGACATCGTTTCCGCAAACCTTTTTGGTGATTCATTGAGCCTGTTCTTCAACGCACATTAGGGGCGTTTCTTCTTTGTTCCTTCGGTCAGAATGCGGAGAACCTCAAGAGCTTGTTCGGCCCGAACATTTGGATCCTTCTCCCAGCGATCCGACAGGAAATACACCTGACTGAGAGCCCACCCATAGAATACCGTCGCTCGCTGTTTAGCCTGGGCACTCTTGAAACCAAGCTCCTCAATGAGCCGGGCGAGAAGGTCGATTCTCCGCTGGTCGATCCTGGCCATTCTTTCCTGAACCTGGGGATCGACTCGCCCCCACTCGCGAAAGACCTGGTCCACCAGAAGAATTCTCCTCTCCGCTCCATTCTGAACCACCTTTCGAATTTTTCCCCAGGCCGTTCCTTTCAGCGAATCCATCAGCTCCAGGAACCGCTCCGATGAGGACTGGTACCAATCATCGAAAATGGCCTCGAGAAGCTCATCTCGGTGTCGAAAGTGTGAATAGAAGCTCCCTTTGGTAACCTCTAGCTGTCTCGCCAGAAGATCAATGCGGATATCATGCACAGCGGAGTCCTGAAGATGGGTCAGGCCAGCCTCAACCCAATTCCCCCGCTCGAGGCGTGACCTCGAGGCCTTTTTCTTCGTTTTCTTCCGGGGCTTGGCCTTCCTTACCGGGGCTTTTTTGACGCTCCCCCCGGTTTTTTTCGCACCGGTCTTCTCCGTAGAAGACCTGACCGATCGCTTGGTTGCCTTCTTCCCTGCCATGCCTACCTCCCCGACCCGGGTGTCGATGCAACATCAGTCAGAGTAAAAGGTTGCAACCGAACACTTCCATACCAAAAAGTACGTAATTAACAACTATTTCGTATTGTATCCAAGAAGGAAGTTCCTGTCACCTCCTGCTTCACGGGAACAAAATACGGATAAGTATTTTAAGACATACTTCGCGGTATCTGGAATAGGAAGATGTCCGGAACGGTCCGGTACCGTGGAGAGAAGACTTCTCCACGATCGAAGTCGACTGGCAAGAGAAAGAGGTATGCGAGCGGAAAAGGACCTCGATCCGAACCCGAACTCGCGTCAGGAGAAATGCCATGCAAGTTGCACCTCGGACCCCGATTGTAGAGGAAGATTTCCGTTTCTACGTGAGTCGACTGATTCCCGTCCCCCCCAACGAAGCACTGCAGCAGACTCTCGCTACCCGACTGACAAGAACTCGATCCATCTACCGACGACTTGTTCTGGAACAATTCATTGCCCAGCGAGACGCGGTGAGAGTCCTGCGAGAAGTCGTCAACGGTACGCGCGCTCCGTTCCGGGTCCTTGACTGCGCACCCCTTTCAGCCGAGGAAAGAAAGAAGCTCATCCTTGGTCTGCCAAAAATCATCAAGAAGCTACGCAAGGGACTCGCAGCTGTCCGTCTCGATCCAGCCAAGAAATCAAAGGTCCTCCAGAAAAACCAAACGATCCTGGAAGCACTCAGCCCCAAGCCAACCCTGATTCAGAACCTCTATGAGCGTCTTGTACAACGTGAGGAAAAGGTCGAGCGCCTGGTGTCATCCCAAGATCCAGTTCGTCTTCGAAGGTTGGAAGCGCTATCACTCTCTTCCCCGATAGATTTTCTTCAAACCCTGCAGAATGCGCGACTCGCTCACAAGAACTACAGCGCAGCCAAGAATGAGATCTGCCGACGCAATCTACGACTCGTCATCTCCGTTGCTCGTCGTTTCCATAACCGAGGAATGCCACTGCTTGATCTCATCCAGGAGGGAAACACCGGGCTGATGAATGCGGTTGATCGATTCGATACAAGTCACGGGGTGAGATTCTCAACCTACGCGTCTCACTGGATTCGTCAGGGAATCACCCGATCCTTGGAAGATCACTCCCGAACGATTCGGCTTCCGTCTCACTTGACTCAGGCCTACAACCGCTATCGATATCAGGAGAGTCGGTTTCGAGCAAGCAAGGGTCGACGGCCCACCACCGGTGAAGCGGTCGAGATCTTCGGACTCCCGGAGAAAACGGTTCGGAACACCCTCAAGGCGGCAGAGAATCCGATTTCCCTCAACATCGCCCTGACTCACGAAGAGGGTGCATCGCTCTTTGAAATGATACCCGATGAGAAGCAAGGAAGCGCACAGGACACTGCCGACGAGAAGATCCTGCACCAACAACTGGAAAAGGCGATGGCTTGTCTCCCCTCCCGGGATCGGACCGCCCTTGGACTCCGTTTTGGTCTCTTTGACGGTCGAACCAGGTCGTTCCAGGAAATCGGAGAGATTCTCAAGATCTCGGGAGAACGATCACGGCAAATCGTCACTCGAGGTGTTGACACCTTGCGACAAAGAGGAGGATCTTCCGGTCTCGAAGACATCTGGAGACAGCTTGGAAACTAGTGGGGCGAGTCAGAAGTTGTGTGTGCAGAATTTTGACTCACTCCACTAACGGAGGAAAGCCCTGATCAACAAGAACTTCACCCCTCGAGGGCCTTGGGATCAATGGGATCTCAGGGTCCTCGTTCTCCTTATTTCAGGAGAGTGGGATCCAGCTGCTCGATCGATCGTCGAATATCAGGACGGTTCGGCTTGAGGGCGAAAGCTCGCTTCACATGGGTTGCCCCCTCCTGGGATCGCCCCTGGCTCAGGTAGAGCAATCCCAAATAGTGATGTGCCTCCGCCTCGTCCGGGTCAATCTCGATCGCGCGCTGGAAACTGAACATGGCCTCTTTGAGTGCCCCCTCCTTGGCATGGGCTACGCCAAGATTGACACGGGCTCTGACATTGCCGGGGTTCTCGTTCAGCGCAGCCTCGAAATGGAAACGAGCTTCCGCCAGCTCTCCCCTTTCAAAAAGCCACACTCCAAGATCAACATGGGCTTTGTCGTAGTGTGGATTGAAGGAAAGCGCCTTCTTGAAATGAGTTGCCGCCGCGTCGACCTCACCGTTCTTGAAAAGATCGACCCCAAGAGCAGTATGCGCTACATAGTTCCCTTCGGTCACCTTGACGGCATGCATCCAAAGTGATCTTGTGCTCTTCCAGGTACTTGCCTGGAGAGTCCCTGCAAGTGTTGTAGCCCCGACAAGAAGGATCGCCATCCCGCTCATCATTCCGCAACGCATCCTACTCGCCTCACCGGTCTCAGAACCCAATGCCAGCCTGCGAAGAAGAAAAACGACTGGAATCGTCAAGCCGATCACGGAAAGATACGCATAGCGATTCGCCATGCCCTGACTTCCCACTTGAACAAGACCAATCACTGGAAACAAGGTCCCAAGAAACCAAAACCAACCGACGAAGAGCTCAGGGAATCGCCGGAGCCAAACGACCGACAAGGTCGTGACCAACACAGCCACCACCAGGAACAACAAAGCGGTTGGAAGCAGATCGGTCCACGAATGATTCTTGAGAAGTGCATCATGGGGGTAAAAGACCGCAAGATCAGACGGCCAAAACGTCTGCCGAAAATAAGCGCCATAGGAAGAAAGAGCATTGAGTCCGCGAGAAATCAGTGGCACCGAATTCGTCGAGCTAACGGCCCCTCCACGACTCTGTGCCATGACAGTAATGATGGAGGAAAGGGCAACCAGAAAGAAGAGCGGCAACTTCTCCTTTAGCAAACGAGAAAGAGGTTCGCCTTCTTCCTTGCTCATCCTCCACCTTTGAAGGGGCCATACATCCAGAAGAAGAAGAACAAACGGAAGGGTCACCAGCATTGGCTTGGCAAGAAGCCCGAGCCCAAATCCCAGGATCACCAGGGATAGCCGGCCTGCGCTCGGCTTCCTGGCGTAGTAAGCGTAGAAGAGAAGGGTCGCCATCCAGAGAAAGCCACTCAAGACATCTTTACGCTCAGAGGCCCATGCGACCGACTCGACCCGGAGCGGATGAACCGCAAAGAGAGCGGCGAGAAGAGCACTGGTCATCGTTGCTCCGGTCATCAGGGAAAAGACCAGGAACAGAAGAATCGCGCTTCCCGCGTGGATCCCGGCGCTCATCAGGTGGTGGCTGCCGGCATCATTGGAAAATAGCTCGACATCCACCATGTGCGAAATCCAGGTGAGCGGGTGCCAGTTCGCAGCGTAGAAAGAGGAGAAAGCCCATCCAATGCTCTCCGGACTGACCCCCTCCTGAACGTGCGGATTCTTGACGATATACTCGATATCATCCAGGTTGACGAACTGGTGATCTCGAGTCTGGCCATAGACCACAAACACGAGAATGATCAGCGCTAAGCAGATTCCAACGGAAATCAAAGCTTGCTGAAATCGAGTTCGATTCACCCCACCAGCTCCCAGATGTTCAACCAGAAGCATCTTCAGACGTGATCACGGAAATGAACCGGTTCACCGCGATTGCGAGCCGACCGTAGAACCCATCCCCACCCCTGAATTCTCTGGCAGCAAGAGCATCCAGAGCTGGTTTTGCCCAGAGGAGATGCTGGTTGGCGAACTCCTGGGCCGAAGAAGATCGCTCGGCAAGCTCAGCCCAAAGCAAAAGTTCCACTCCAAGATGATCCGGAGGGGCTCCCCGGGCCACTTCATGATCGAGCTCGACCCCCATCGCTTCGGCGACTTTCCGGACCGATGCAGCGGCGTCCCCCTCGTAGCGACCCTCTTGCCAGAGAGACTGAACAGGCGGCGGGTATTCCTTCGGACTCACCAAAGCGGCAAAATAGTCGGACTTCAGGATCTCCCTCTGCTCGGCGGTGAGAGAACTCACATCCAGCCCGAATTCCATCAGGGAGTCCCGAAGCGAAGGCTCGGCGAGGCTCGACACCAGCTCCTCATCAATTTCACGCACAAGAAGCCAACCCAGAAGCCTTCCTGATGCGGCAAGAGATACCGCCTCGCTCGTCATGTAATTTTCCTGACCCGGACGACCGTGTCATTAAAGGCCTGTTGACCCGAGATGAAATCAGGCGCAATGGGCAAGATGTGATTCTGTGCCCAACCGTTTCCCGTGTTTCGCTTCCAGCGTTTGTGGTCTCCGTTGGAATCGTCCTGCCACCACATATTTCGTTCCCAATCGGCATCACGAAGACCCGAGGGATTCATGCCGGCTTTTTGACTTCCCAGGCTCGCATCACGCTTTCCCTGGGCGACCCGGGAATACTCTGAATGCCCAAGAGAATTAGAAATCGCAATCGCCCTTGGATGGACACCCTTCGTCACGACAACCGGAATCTCCAGCTTGGACGGCATCTCTCCACTTCCAAGCTCAAGCCCCTTCAAGTGCTTGTCGATGGTCTTGGACCGAAAACCCGTCAGCTCGATCCAATCGCCACTCTTCAACTTGAACTTCTTGGCCGTATCCGGGTGAATCCATGCCGGATTGGAGTGAACGATCTCCGCCAACCACTTCAGGTTTGCGGTGCGACCATGATTGTGAACATTCCACTTGAAGGAAGTCATGACCAGCTGGTCATCGTCCAGATCCTGGTGCTCTTCGATCGCCATGTAGGTCGGCCAGGAAGATAGCTCATAATTGTAGGGCTTGTGGCTCGCCGGTCGATTCTTTCCTTTGGAGTTTGCCAGGGCGATGAGGTCTGAAACATCTTCATTTCTTGCGACCTTGGCCACGAATTCGGAGTGAACCTCGAGCTTGCGACTCGGTGTCTTGAAGCCAAGAACCGGCTTCCCCCGAAGCATGATCCCGATGCCTTTTCCGTCCCGGGTAATAATTCCGGTTTCCGGATCGACCTCACTCCCCTTCATGTCCTCCTTGCCAAGAGGCCGCATATAGGGCTCAAAGTACCTTGGTTGATCAGGATCTTCGTAGGCCCCCACCTTCTCGAGAAAATCCATGGGCGAAGAGTATTTGGTCTTATCGAAGGGAACATCCTTCACAAACTCGGTCATGTAATCCTCGACCGAGACCTCCTCCGGATACCACTTCTCCATTCCCCCTCCAATTCGCCGGGCAAGTTCGGGGAAGATTTCTCGCAGATCCTTTGCCTCACCAAGAGCCTCGACCATGGGCCGTCGCATGGAAAGATAGGGCTTCAGATTATAGGCGCCTCTTGCATCAACATCCCAACGCTCCATGTACGTGGTCCACGGTAAGACCATGTCAGCCAGACTGGCCGTTTCGTTGAAGAACGGATTGACGCAAACATGGAAGTTGATCTTGTCCTCATCTTCAAAAACGTTCTTCGTGACGTCCATTTCCGGCCAGGTAAGCGGACTATCGAGATTGTAGGACATATAGACCTGGATCTTCGCCCTCTCTTGCTTGAGGTACCAGTAGACGATTTCACCGACCCGCATCGTGTTCCAACGATTGGCCAGAACGAACTCGGGAGGATCGGCAAGAAGCGACGGCGCGTCGGGCTTGGGAGCGCCTTTTGGAGGCTTGAAACGCTTGGAATCGTAGCCCCCCGTGAACATCCAGCACCATCCCCCTTCTTTTCCAACGCTTCCGACCAGCACGTTGAGAAGACCGATGGCTCGATCGTTGAAGTACCCGTTGATATGAGCGCTTGATCCTCGATTGCACATCGTTGTTGCATGGGGTGCCGCCGCGGCAAACTCCCTGGCGATGCGAGCGATGACTTCCGCCTTGACCGTGCTGACGCTCTCAGCCCATGAAGGAGTGTATTCCTTGATGACTTCCCAGAGCTCGGCCTCGGAGCAATTGGCCCAGTCGCTGAAAAACTCCTTATCGGCGAGACCTTCTTTGACAATGACATGAGCCATTGCAAGAGCAACAGCTCCATCCGTCCCCGGAGAAGGCATGAAGAACTCATCCGAGTTGCCAGCGGTATTCGACATCCGAACGTCGAAGGTCACCAGCTTCGCGCCGTTTTCAAACCTCCCGCGCTGGACACGCTGTGCTCCAGCCACGTGGCCCTGATGGGCCTCAAACATGTTCGAGCCGAAGTTGAGGATGTATTTGGCATTCTCGTAGTCGCCAAGATCCCAGTCGCTCTCAAACAAATAGGTGAGGTTCGCAGCCCGACGCGCGGCAGAGCAAAGTCCCCGATGGTTGAGCTGAGTGTTGGTTCCAAACGCCCGAAGAAAGGAGGACACCGCATCCTTGGAACGATTCCTTCCCTGATGGAAGGCGAACTCCTCGGGCTTTCCGCTTTCCCGGACCTTGATCAGCCTCCGGGCAAGCTCGCTATAGGCCTCGTCCCAGGTGATTCGTTTCCACCGCCCCTCCCCTCGTTTTCCAACTCTGCGGATTGGATACAGGAGTCTTTCGGGATGGTACTGATGATTGAGAGCCGCCTGCCCGCGAGCACACAACTTCCCTCGAGAGTTCGGGTCGTTGGGATTCCCCTCAACCTTGATGATCCGCCCATCTTTCACATGACCGGTGATGCCACAAATGGTCGAGCAAAGCTGGCAGAGGCCATGCACTTGTTCGGTGTTCTTGTATTTGTCAGGATCGGGAAAACGGTGCTTCTTGAAAGGTCCCGGAAGGGCGCAAACTCCGGGCATCTTGACCTCGCCGACCTCGTACGGTGTTCCCGCTTTGGCCTTCCAGATCGCAAAATTCTCCTCCTTCGATGGCTTCTTGAAGGGGGTTGCTTCCTGGACTTTGGCGTTTTTCTTGGTTGTAGAACAGGAGAGACCGCCCAGAGACCCAACGACCAGAGCCGAACCAAGGGAGAGAAAACGACGTCGATCGACCGAAGTTGTGTCTGGTCTAGTTTCCATTTTTCCCCTCCCCTTCAACTCCCCAGTTGAAAACACTGTAGGCCTCCGGCGCGTAGCTCTCCCCTTCCCGAGGAATTTTGGGCTCCCAGGCCTCCATGGGGCGGCCGTCGTCCACGACGAACTGCATCCTTGGCTTTGTTCCCTTTTCCGGCCTCAGAACCTCCAGCTTCCCTTCTTCATCGAGAATCTTCTGCATCTTGGAGACAGCTGACCGAGGGTCATTCAGATCACCGAAATAGAGCGCCTCGCTCGGACAGGTCGTCACACAGGCGGGCTCCATCCCGACATCGATCCGATGAGTGCAGTTGTGGCATTTGACCGCCTGGTTTGCGACCGGATCGATATAAATCGCCCCATATGGACAAGCATCCTTGCAGTCCGCATGCCCGGAACAGGAATCATAGTTCACCTGAACCGAGCCGCCGGCTCCCTTGAAAAGAGCGCCACACGGACAGGACTTCAGGCACGGAGCATCCTCACAATGCTGACAGGCCATGGGCACCATGATCCGGGCAAGATTGCCCGAGCTCTGCTCGATGTCGGAATAGATGGTCTGTCGGATGAACTGCCCAAGTGGGACATCATTTTCGGCCTTGCAGGCGACTTCGCATCCGTGACAGCCAAAACAGCGTCGGGTGTCGACGATCCAGCCGTAGCGCTTGCCGTCATCCGGAGCCTTCATCCGCTCTTCCCAGTGCTCCTTTGGGAGCTCGCCAGGAACTTTGGCCTGCTCTTGAGCCCCCGCAGGAACCGAATAGGCAGCAGCGGCTGCGGCGGCACCGAGGCCTTTTCCCAGGAACTGTCGGCGGCTTTTCGAGTGATCACCGTCTTCTTGTCGATCGCCTGTTGAGGGTGTTTCTGATTCCAAGTGTAGTCACCTGATTCGTTTGGCTCAAAAATTGAAAATTGATGACCGCTCGACAGTTGCCACCGACAACCGGCGCATCCGCGAACGACTTGAACTGATCTGTGGATCATGGAAGGAGTTGATTGGAGGGGTTGTTCCTTGATCCCCAACCGACGGACCCGTCGCCAAAGGAGTGAGGACGTCAACCGAATGGACACGATGCTGAGAACTTTCTTCTTCTCATGAAGAACAGTTTAGCCAAGTCGTGATGCAGGATGCAATATCGTTCCATGCTGAAGCTATTTCCGAAGACTCACCCGGATTAGCTTTTCATCATTGCGAGTGATCACATGGCCGTTAGCGAATGCAGGGTGAACCCAGTTCACATATTTCTTTTGTCGACGACCGCCTCCCTTCGTCGTCGGTTCAATCAGGGAAGTCCGGCTGATCTCTCGATACCCCTCGGGTGAGAGATTCGCGAAGATGAGGTCGCCAAGATCGTTGTTGATGATGAAACGATCCCCATTCTTGATGATGAACGCGGCGGCCCACCGGGCCCATGATCATTCTCTTTTCGTGGAAATCAGGGGCAATCCTGTCATTACGCACGATCGGATCTTTCGGGTCAACGATCGACCCATCGATAGTCCAGAAAACAAGAGTGTCTTCAGGACTAAAAAAACCAATGGGCGTAATAGGTACTGTAAATTGAACCCAATGGAGGTGCCCCATGCACCGTTTCTTCCTCATGCTCCAGATTCTTGTTCTCTCCGTTCCTGGCTCGATCGCTCTGGCCCAGACCTGGAGTGAACTCCATCCCGGAAATGGAACTGCCCCTCTGCCTCGGCGAAGTTCCTCCGCCATCTACGATCCAGTTGACCATCGAATGGTCATCTTTGGGGGGCGAGCACAACCGTTTGACGCCAACGACATCTGGGCCTTCGATCTTGCAAGCAATTCCTGGGAAGACCTGACCCCCGTGAGCGGGCCGGCTCCGGGTGGCCGTTTCGAAGCAGACGTCATCTACGATCCTGTAGGCCACAAGGTCATCGTTTACAACGGCCAGGGAATCTTCACGTTCTACAACGATGTCTGGAGCTTCGACCTCACTTCCAACACCTGGACCGAGCTGACCCCGACCGCTCCTCTTCCCAATTTCCGGTACGGATCAGGGGTTGTCTTCGATCCAGTGGCAAGAGACCTGGTGAGCTTCGCCGGATTTACCAGCCAAGGACGCTTCAACGACACTTGGCGCTTCAATGTCGATTCGATTCAATGGACTGACGTTTCCCCCACCACCGACCCGGGGAGACGATGCCTTCACGCCGCAGCCTACGATTCCCACGAACAGAAAATGCTCATCTACGGCGGCCAAAGAACCGGCCCCCTGGACGACCTCTGGGAACTCGATTTCGACACGAATCAATGGACGGAACTCACCCCAACCGCTCACCCGGACGGACGCATCTATCCAGCGATGGTCTACGACCCGATCGCACGCCGTGCTCTCATCTTCGGAGGGCAGACCGACTCGGGAAAAGTGAACGAAGTCCAGGCCTACTGGACTCGACTCGGCCGATTTGAACAGCTCCCGGTAACAGGCCCCGCGCCTGATCCAAGACATGGTTCAGCAACAATCTTCATTCCTTCGGAAAATCGCATGGTTGCCTTCGGTGGAGCCTCGAGCGGGCTGACGAACGACGTGTGGTCACTCGACCTCTCCCCCCCCGATCAGTCCACCATTCGGGCCGGAAATGTGAACGGGCAAGCAGGTCCGATCACCAGCGTTCTTTCCGTCAACGGATCCTTCGGCGTAGGAACCGAGCGAAGGGTCGACACCACACCAACATCTCCGTTCACGATCGATATGGATGCACCACCAGCAGAACCCACCGCCGTTCAATACGTCCTCTACGGATGGGCCGGAATCCCGGGCGACAGCTCCGCGAGACCGGTTCCCTTTGGAATCGGATGGATCGCCATGCCGACTCCTCTCGCAGGGATGACACCTCCCGTAATCTGGAACAACTTCGGCGCTCCCGGAATTCTCGGCACATCCAATCTTCCTTCGCCGCTTGCGCCAACCGAGGTTTTCGGCCGACAGGCCGGACTTCAGGCAACCGGAGATTTCTTTCTCCAGGGCCTCATTCGAGACCGAGGAGCTCCGAAGAGACGGATTGCCGTCACCAATGGAGTCTGGATCAACTCTCAATAGTTCGGGACAAGAGCCCCGCATCACGAAGCCTTCGTGGCGCGGGGCTCAAGAAACTTCTCCTACCCGTTCTTTACTCGCCGATCCGGACGACAACCCCGTTGCTGAGGGCGGCCAGACCATTCTTCGAATTCGAATCAGGTAGAATCGCCTGCAGCGTAAGGTCGATTTCAGGAAAACCGGTTTGCCTCGATAGACCGATCACATCTCCCGGCCCAAACGGGGTGTTCCCGATCACTGGATCCCCCAGCTGCACCTGATGGCCAAGAGTGTTCAAGAGGACAACCGCATTCCCACCGGTAACTGCGGTAGAGAAACACCCATCTCCAAGTTGAAACGGGTGGGGAGTAATATCGTCAACTTGATTCTCCCGGGGCAGAACGTAGAGCGCATAGGGAAAAGGTTGCCCGTTCGCGCCGGGAAAGTCGGCGAATTCGACCCCGAGCGTATCGAAGGGACCCATCCGGACCACTCTCTCGGAATCTCCACGACTTCCGTTAATCAACAAGGAGTCGTAGGGAACTCCGTCCCCAAGATTCAAGGTACCCCACCTCGCAAGAACGTTGTCCGGGATTTGACTCACTGCTCCTTCGAATACATGCACTGTCGGATGATCGGTACCTGCCTCCCGGAGTTCGATGATCACCCGGTCGATCACATTGATGTCAAACTCCGACGCGGCGAGGATCACCTGGCTTACCGGATCCCCAAAAACCATCTCATCGTCACTAAGAGTTTCCGGGTCAAGGCTTGTCCCCGCCACTGCCATGGGCAGATCCCACACCTCGAGATTGCCCGCATAACCGCGCAAGTGATAGAAGTCGTAACCGAGAGATCGCGGATCGACGAGAGTCTTCGTGTCCAGGTTCAACGTGTCCTCTCCCCCTTGCGCCTCCTTACCACGAGTGACCGTAATGGTGGGAACGGTGTTGTTCTGAGTAAAGAATGCATGGAGATCCGCATCATCAAGAACATCCTGGGTCAGATCGAGCGATCCCATCGACATTCCGGGGCCGCATTCCGGCGGACCGACGGGGAGATTCGATTCCGTTTTATTGGCACCCGTAAAAGCCCTTTGGCTCTCGATGCTCACTCCGATGTCGTCCCCCCACGAACAAGGATAGGTGTAGCTAAAAGTCTGATTCGCGCTTGAACCGCCGCCCGAGGGGACACAGATGATAATGGGCCCTGAAAAGATCGTGTCATCCCCACAAAAGTCATCCTCGAAGACATGCATGCAGACCGTTAGCTTTTGCGCCGGTCCTGTATCGTTGGCAGACCGACGCACCTTGAACGTCACGTCGACCCGATAGGTTCCCCCCCCGATATTGGTCCGGGAGACCACGAGTGTGTTCGTGTTCACCCACGCTCCCGCCTCAGCCTGAGGTGCAAGAACTGTCCCGAGCAGAAAAATAGAGATCAGGACCGAGCAAAGCCGTACCCCTTGAGACTTCCAAAGCATCATCATCACTCCTCTCTTGAATCATTTCATGAGCTTTCCGACTGCTACCGGAGCGCAAAAATCCTCGATGTTGGCGCTCATCAGGAAGAACGTGGCGGGAGTCAGGAAAACAACCAGAGATGGGAGAAATGTGAAGTTTCGGGTTCATCGGTTCCCGGATTTTGCTTCGAAACCTCGGCCGAGACCTCAAGTGGCGGCGAAGCCTTGTCTTTTGCGGGAGATCCGTGAATAATCTAGCAATGCATATAATGTGGGACATCGTGCCCCAAATTGGAGAAAGAACCATGACATCCTTTTCCAGGTCTTTGATCCTGGTCGCACTGATGATGGTCCTCTCAACTCCATCCGAAGGCCAGATCGAGATTGAATCTTATCGCGTCTACGGGATTGCCTCCGAGGTGATCCGCCCCCTCGTTACCCGGGGCGTCGCGGCGGCCGACTTTGATGGAGATGGAGACCTTGATCTCGCGCTCACGAGCTTCCAGGCAAATTCGACCATCACCCTGATGAAACAGAACAGCCTGGGAGTCTTTCAACGACGATACTCCACCTGGAGCTGGGGCTCCCCGGATCCAATCGTCTCTGCGGATTTTGATCAAGACGGAAACGCAGATATCGTCTTCGGGGATCGGTGCAAAAGCCCCGCTCCGATCGTGGTTCAGCTGGGTGATGGAGAGTTTGGTTTTCCTGTCACCCGATCCCTGCAGAACAGCAAGGATCCCCGAGACCTTGCCGTGGGAGATTTCAACGGCGACGGATTTCTCGATCTTGTATCCGCCAACCTGGGAGAACCGGGTTCAGTATCACTCTTTCTTGGCTATTCCCAGGGAAGGTTCGAGGAAGCTCGCGTCTTCTCGGTTCCCGATCGACCTCACTCCATTTCCGTTGGCGACTTCGACGGTGACGGCCACCTGGACGCTGCGACCGCAAACCTCCTGACAAGTGGTCTCACCGTTCTTTGGGGAGATGGACAGGGCAACCTCTCGCCCTCAACAAACCTCCCGGTCGTGGGGAATGCAATTTCTCCGCGAGCCGCCGACCTTGATGACGATGGATTCACCGATCTCATCGTGCCCAATCCAGACGCGGACACAGTAACCCTGTACTATGGAAACGATGACCGAACGTTTGCGCTTCCAAGAACCGTTTCCGTTGGAGACATGCCCGGGGCTGTTGAAGTCTTCGACGTCAACCAAGATGGGTTCCTTGACCTGGTCGTTGCCAACACACTCGACAGTAACCTCACCCTCCTCCATGGGCGAGGGAGTCGGTTTTACCGATCGGACCGAACCATTTACGTGGGCCGACAGCTCCGAGCCCTGGCTCTCGCCGACCTCGATGGAGACGGAGTCCAAGATCTGATCGGGATCACGAGGCAGAGCCAATCGGTCATGATCTTTTCTAGCCATCAGAACAAGACCATTCTTGGCATTCCGAACTCTGCCCCCGGAGGAATCGGGATTGCCTCCGCTGACTTCGACGGAGACGGCCACCTGGACGCCATGGTTCGGGCCCAGAACGACTTCACGCTCCAGCTTGGAGACGGTCTTGGCAACTTCACCGACGCCGGAACATTCTCCGGCCCCAGAACTCCTCTGGCCATCGGGGATGTGAACGAAGACGGGTTTCCCGACCTGCTCTACATGAGAAGCCCCTCCCCAGGACAGCACCAGCTTGCGCTCAGACTCAACGATCAGGCGGGAAGTCTTTTGCCCGAGATCGTGGAGACGATGAACAAGACCACCGACATCACCCTTGCTGACTTTGACGAAGACACTCATCTCGATCTCCTGATGATCAGCTCATGCGTAGGCGACGAATGGACCATGCTCTTGACCGGTGATGGCACCGGGAACTTCGGCAATCCCATCAACCATCCCTACGTTGGACACAGTCCTGTCGTCGGAGATTTCAACAACGACGGATGCCTTGACTTCGCAGCTCGTTTCGACGCCTTCGTCCAGGTTGTCCTGGGAGACGGCCAGGGAGATTTCGGGGTCCCCCTTTCCGTTCCCATGCCTGGCCCATACTTTCAGGTCGGCGACCTCAACGATGACGGAAACCTTGACCTGGTCGGCTTCGACGTTCACCGCTATCGAAGCGCTCTTGGAAACGGCTACGGTCAATTCGCGTCCGGGCCGACCTCGGCATACCCCAGGATGGACAGCCTGAACGAGTTCCAGCTCGTTGACCTGGATGAGGACGGATTCCTCGACATCGTCGCGGAGCGCCCCCTTGGAAATAGCATCATGATTCTTCCCGGAATCGGTAACGGTGCCTTCGGTCAGCGTCAGTTGTTCGGGACAAGCGATGAACTCGCGGGCTTTACCATCGGAGACTTTGACGGAGACGGACATCAAGATGTTCTGTCCACCGGAATCTGTACTTCCCTCCTTCGCAACCGAACATTCGATCTTCTGGACGTCAGGAAGGGAAACGTGAACGCAACCGTTGGCCCGATTGCCGATGTTCTTTTCGTCAACGGAGAGACGGGAGATGGCCCGGAACGACAGTTATTCGTGGACAAGGACGAGCCATTCAAGCTGTCCATCCTCCGCCCCCCCTCCTTGCCGACCGGACCCGTTGATTATGCAATCTATGCCGATTTTATCGAGCCGACCCTGCGAGACGCTCACCCGCTTCCCTTTGGATTCGGCCGGATCGGGATTCTCTCTCCGATGACCGGTCACGAGCCACGGGTTACCTTCAACACGGTCGGCTCCTTTCCTCTCCTCGGGCACCCGACCAGGACAACCGCATCAGGCCCCGGCTGTATCGTTGAAAGGTCTCGTGGAGTGAAGCGACAGATCAAGTTCTATATCCAGGGATTCGTAACCGACCCGGCTTCACCCCAGAGCGAACTGGCGGTAACAAACGGCATCTTGATCAACTCCCAATAATTTCAGCTATTAATCATTCGTGCTCAGTGACATTGAAGGGGAGCGTTCGTCCTTCTTCTGCGATCAACTCAGCACGACCGGAGCCGTCTCATCGAAGATCCAAGAGAATCTCTCCCCAGCGAAGAATACGCGGCAGATCTCGCACCGCCAACTCGTCACCGACCGCTTCTTCTTTTTGACGGCGTCTGCAATCTCTGCAACAACTCGGTCCAATGGATCATCAAGCGAGACAAGAGGCAGAAATTTCAATTCGCTTCATTGCAATCCGAGGCGGCGAAAAGAGTCCTCTCTCAGGAGAGCGCACCTCACGATCTCCCGGACAGCATCGTCCTGATCGACCACAAGGGCGTACATTCCCGATCCACGGCAGCTCTTCGAGTCGCCTTGGCCCTGGGATTCCCCTACTTTCTTCTTGCTATGGCTCTCCTTGTTCCCCGTTTTATTCGCGATGGCATCTACGGATGGATCGCTCGAAATCGATACCTGTGGTTCGGAAAACGCGATGTGTGCCTGATTCCAACGGAAGATATCGCGGACCGATTCGCCGATCGAAATGAGCCCAAAAACGTTCCGGCGAGCCACGATGAGAAAGTCGCAAGAATTCCTGGCACTTCATTCATCCCGACCGGATTCTGGGCGTGTCTTCGTGCTGCGGCAATCCGGTTTGGAATCGTCTACGTGCTGCTCTATATAGCACCCTTTCCATTGACCCAACTCAGCGTCCTCTTCCAGACAGGGATCGTTCAGAAAACCGACGCCTACATCGTTGAGCTGGGGTGGGCTGAACCCGAAGCCACGCCGATCGCCGCCGCCCTGGGAGAGGCGATGGGAGCCCATGGCCAGTTGATGGAAACGATCTTCCCCTGGATCGGTGACCAACTGGGTCTCGAAGTATCCTTCACACCGAGTGGAAGCGGCGATCGGATGTACAACTACATCGACTTATTGTTCGATGCCGTCGTCGCTCTTGTGATCTGTTTACTCTGGACTTTGATCCGCCGAGGTCGGCCGGTGTCCTCAATATTCCTCGGATTCTCCAGGATCATGGCCCGATACTATCTGGCCACTTTCATGATCATCTATGGTTGGATCAAACTCTTCCCGCTTCAGTTTCCCGTCCCGGGCCCGGATCGCCTGATCCAGTCGTACGGAGATTCATCCCCCATGGGTCTTGCGTGGACGTTCATCGGTGCAGGCACGGGCTACCAGATTTTCTCGGGATGTGCCGAGCTCTTTGGTGGCTACCTCCTGTTCTTCCGGCGAACCACCTTGATCGGATCTCTGATTGCAACAGCGGTCCTCATCAACGTGGCGGCGATCAATTTCTTCTACGACGTCCCGGTGAAGCTCTTCTCCACGAACCTCATCTTGATCTCCCTTTTCCTGGCAGCCCCTGCACTTCCAAGGCTCGCCGGGCTTTTCCTGTTCAATACTCCGGTTGCTCCCCTCAAACTCGACCCGGTCTGGGCCCGAACCCGTTTCCTTCCCCAGATCTTGCTCCTCCTGAAACTCGCCTTCATCGGCGCGGTCACGTACGGGCACATTGACCGGAACACCACGAGTATGGACATTCGCGGTCCGTGGGCCGAACGATCGCCTCTCACCGGAATTTACCGGGTCGAATCCATGGTTCGGGACGACGCCACCGACCGAGAAATCGAAGATGATAAGCGGTGGGTTCGCCTTGGTCTCAGCGCCCCGACAAAAGATTTTCCCTTCGGCGCGGTGACGATTCAGGTCGCCGCCGGAGATTCGGAGCGAATGCGCATCTCCATGGACCTTGAGAAAAAGACAGCCGGGATTCATCCCCGGGGAGGAGAGGCTCCCGAAACGCCACTTGATTACTCCGAACCGGAACCTGGAGTGCTCTTGCTAACCGGCCCCTTCGAAGATTCCCGGATCACCGTGCGCATGAGAAAGCAGGAAGAGGATCCACTCCTCACCGGGCGAGGCTTCCACTGGGTGAACGAGTTTCCTTACAATCGCTAGTCAAAAGTTCAAAATTCAAAAGTTCTGCACACAAGTCAGCGGACTGTTAGTTGAACCGGCATCACCGTGTGCCAATCATTGATCAAATCTCGCATATCCAGAGCGAGATGAAGCTCATCCTTGTACTCCTCAGCCTCATCCCAATCGAAAAAGAGGAGCCCTTTTTCGATCGCACCCGGACCAAGGGTGCGCTTCCCCCAGGCCACCCGAAGGAGATTGTCCCGAAGAACTCCGTTGTCGAGTTCGATGACTTCTATGTTGGTGGAGATGGTATCAAAGAGAGTAATGCTAAGAGGCAACAGAGGAATTGCCAGGAATCCAAGAGGCGACATGGCGACGTACCCCCCTTCCGAGCGATCGAACTCCGACGCAACATCCCCGACAGTGAGCCGAGGGATCTCCACATACTCGTCCCCCTCCTTGCCAAACAGATGGCAGTTCTTCCCGGAGATCAACAACCGAGTGGGCGCCAGATTCTGAACCCGAAGATAGACAGCAAGGACATCTTGCCCCATCAACGGATACCCGACGAACTGCCGAGACTCTTCGTCGGTAAGAACACCTACCTGGACGGAAATCTGGTCGTTGTCGGTCTTGACCGCCGTTCCCAGTTCCTCCGGGAGTCCCTCGGCGGATGATGTCACCCCCGTCCGGGAAACCGTGCAAGAACCAACAAGAACGGCAATCAAGGAAAAAGTCAATCCGTTCACCATGGTCTGTCGCACCCGGATCAAGAACCGCGACCGCGCGTTAGAATCCACCAGATCTACTCCATCCATCAATGTGGCGACTGAGACAAAGATCTACGACGATTACTAAAGAAAACAGAAACCCCATCCTGAACCGCGCGGCGTGCCTGAGCTCCATGACCAAGCTCCTTCAGGGAAACGTCCTGGCGCGATATCCACTCGGTAGCCGCCAAAGAAAACTTCTCCAGCTCCTCCTCGTCGGCAAGTTCAAACCGGGCCATGAACAGAGACCGAATCTCATCCCTTTCCGGTTGCAAGGCGGCGATTTCCAGCTCGAATTCCTTGAGCTCCCCGGGATAGTTCCGTCGCAGGAATTGATAGTAAAGCCACATACTCGCATAACCTCTGTTGTTCAGTCCTCCGTTACTCAATTCGTCGTAGTCCATTTCAATGATCTCCGGAAGCGGTATCGCCCCCAGGGGTTCATGGGCAAGGTAGTAGGCATATCCAGCATTCGTCGGCGTCTGAAACTGTCCAAATCGAATGGATCCAGCAAAGTCGACCGGATACTCGTGAAACATCGTGAAGCCGTCGAACTGAAAATCGGGGGGATCGCCACCAAGCATGAGATAGTGGACATGGTGCCCGATCTCGTGGGGTACCGTCGACCACATGGCATCGATTCCAGCGAGAAGGCCACCATCCTCATCCGTGTAGCCCGACCAGAAAATTGCAATAACACCGCGCTGCTTCTGAAATGGATCTTGATTGGCGAGGGCCTTGCGCACGACATGGGTATCGTCCGCATACAGCCAGTAACCTCCACTATAACTCGGCCCGCCAAACTGGTCGGTCCAGAGGGAAAATGCCTCCTTGTTGGCGAACACGAGAAGAATCAACCGGTTTTCCTGGTCGCTCAGACGGGCCGCAAGCCCGGGCCTGTCCTCATACTCCCGCCGATAGGCGTCGAGAGTTCGCTCAGCCATCGCGCCCAGCTGACGGGTCGCAGGGTCGCCGAGCTGAGACAAAACATCGATACTGGGCGCACGGTGATGGAGAAAATTCGCTCCCAGCAGAGAGACTCTTGCCGCGGGCTTCACTTCGATGGTCGGATCGTATTCCACGAGTTCGGCCTTCAACGACTCCCGGTTGCTACCAAGAATCGTTGAACCGTCAGCGCTTCCAAGCTTTTCGATGGCTTTGTCAAACATCTCGACATCGATCGCTGGCTCGGCTTCCTCTGAATTCTCTGAATTCTGGGCCACCGCAGCGTTGATCAGCTGGGCAAACGCTTTGTTTGCTTCGGCGCTCTTGATCTTTCTTGCATGTTCCCTCTTCGCCGTATGCTCCGCACTCTTGGGGCCCGTCGTCCGGAGTTTCTTGACGTCTTCCACAAGACTCGACCGGCGCAACTCCCCTCTGTCCGCCGAAGCGGCGACGAGACTCTCCCAGCTCGGAGACTCGAATTCAAAACCCGAAGCACCCCACTTCTTGACTTTCGTTGCACTTCGGGTGAGAGAAGAATGAAGCTCGGCCGTGAATCGGTGAAACGCTTTCGTGACAAGTTCCTGAACCGCTTTCAGGTACTCCGCTTCCAGGGCCACCCCCTCGATAACGTCGCCCCAGACGAGCTTGTTGTACGCAAGAGAGTAGATCTCAAGCTGAGCTCTGATCCGCAGACGGTGGCCAAAAAAGGAGACGTCGTTGTACTCGAGGTTCCCCACGCTGACATTGCTCTTTCCCATGAAACGAGTGGTGATGTTGAGAACATCAACTTCCCCGGAGAGGACAAAATCCAGGTCAGGATGACGAAGCCCAAAATCGCGAAGGACCTCTGGAGAAGGCTCTAAAAGCGGCTCTGATCCGTCGTCCAGTGCAAGCGCTTCCTGACAAACTTTCCCTGAGACAAGGGTTCCGACGAGCGCATCCTGGAAGTCACGAATCATGGGAGAGATGAAAAACACTCCCTCATCATCAGAAGATTGACCGTGAAATGGCAGGGATCTTTGATCCGTGAAGGGAACAACACCCATCCGGCCGGGCAAAAAAGGTGTGTCAGATTCGCCCTCAACAAACAAAAGATCGCTTCGGGCCAGGAAACGAACATCCGGATCCACCGAGCTACAACCCATCACGAAGGAGAGCTCAAGAGACAGCATGACCGCAACGAGCAAATATCGAAGAACCACGTTAGCCCGGTACCGAGGCGGTCTTCTGGAACCACGTACCTTTGTGATTCCTCAGCCAATGTCCTGCCTTCGCTCGTGCGAACAGCTTTCGACGACTGGATTGCTCGACGGCAAGTCGAACAACTCCTACCCTCTGGGCGATGGCATCATACAACGATTCCCGATCTGTTTTGTCAGCGGCAAGAAGTGCAGCGATCGTCATGGTCTGACCCAGGAAACTGGTTTGCTCAAGGTCGAACGAGGGATCAACGGTAGCTACGTAACCTTCATAGGTTTCACCGACCTTTCCTTGATCGATGAGCACTCGAATGACCGGGTATCGTGCCTTGACCCGAGCCTTCACGGTCGCTTCGGACTGAAGAGCCATGCTTGACGCCGGAAACGCCATCAGAGCCACGATGAGCACCAGGAATCGTCGAGACCATTGTAGAGTGATATTGCTTTGCATGTTCATGAATCGTCCTCCTCCAGACAAGTCGAGTCAAAAGTTCTGCACAACTTTTGAGTCACCCGCTAGTTCCCCGTTTGAATCGGGTGATCGCCACCATTCCCGCCCTGAGGGCCCTGGAC
>JAJDCM010000331.1 GCA_029260825.1 Planctomycetota bacterium
CCGTCGGCGGAGCATTCCAGGGCACCGGGCCACAGGCGGGGTAGGAACCGAATGCCATACGACACACCTCGTCCTGAATCGTCGGTGAAGTCGGCAAAGCACGGGTTCGGGAAGAGATCCGGATCGGTTTCCTGAAAGCGAGTCGTTCCGCCTTGAACGACTTTGTAGCCGGTATCCAGGTAGCCTTCCGAACCGCGAGGGATGGGAGCAACCCAAAGAGCCTCGTTCGCGCCGGCCTGATTTGAATTGCTGACCGCCTGATAGTAGTAAGCCGTGTTGTTACCCGTGAGCTCCCCCGAGATGACACTTCGATTGTGTCCCCCGAATGAATAGTGAGCGTTCGGCCCGGGGTTCATCTTGAGGACGAGTTCAATCCCTCGAGAGCGTGCGTGGGAGTTCGCTTCATAGCGAGCGTTGCGCATGGTGTACGAACCGTGGACCTGGCTTTGCCCCCTGGCAAATTCCAGACGAAGGGTGTAGTCGAGGAATCCCGCGCCAGCAGCGTTTGTGTGCCGGCCCTCCACCCGGATCACGGCTCTGACCCGGCCATTTTGCTCGACCGTAACTTCCGGGCTTGCGTCATTGCGGGAAGAGAAAGGGCGTCCGTCAAAATCGTAGGCAACGATTTCACTTGCGTTGCCCGGGCTCACCAGCTCGACTCCCCCGACCACCACGCGGCGGAAGATGTTGAAGTCGTTCTTTTGCAGGACGAACTGTGCCGGTCCTGTGTTCACGATGATCCGGTTCGGCTCATCGGTGGCAAGGAAGTCGCCGCCAAATCCTCCTTCGCCTGCGGTGAGAGCGATCGAGCGGTTCTGTCCATTCGAAGGGACGTCGGCCAAGAAATCAGCAAGGACCCATTTGAGGCCTCCTGAATCCCATCTGGAAAGGGCGGTGAACTTGGCCGCGGTCACGCCACGCATGCCGAGCTCTCCCGTATAAGTGACTCCGGAATGTTCGGGGAGGGGGATTCCAGCGGTGACGAGTTCCTGGACCCGGTTTCCCGGAGATTCTCCGGATCGAGGGAGGATCTCTTCCACGATCAGTGGAACTTCAAAGTCCTCCGGTGGTTCCGCGACAAGACCGGTAGAGAAAGAGGGAAGGAGGATGAGACTGAGGAGCAAAAACTTCCGCATCGACATGCATTCTTCTCCGTGGAACTCGTGCAAAGGTGCTACATCCCGATCTGGACGGGGATTACGGATCGACCAGGGGCGGCAACCGATCCCTGCTGGTGCTGTGGCTGATTGCAGTTCACACGTCAAAGCACAGCAAGGCCCGAATGGTTTCGGGGCGGCTTGGTCGGGTTTGAAACTTCAAGGGTTGAGTCGTGTGCTAACCAAGGGCCCAACGCGGACGAAATCTCCTTTGAAAACGTCGGCGTTGAACCGTTTGGTTCACTACGAATTCTATACCCTGGACCGGCAAAGGGCCAAATGAAACAGGGGGGCCCTTTGAAGGCCGGCCACTAAGCTATTCTCGCGAATGAAGAAAGGAACGACATTTTTCTTGGGGCCAAGAAAGTCTCGGTTCGAGCCCTCAACTCCGCGATTCGAGTCTCTTCTTACAGCAAGTCCGTGGTGCAGAAAAAGTAAGGGATCTCGGTGCAGGCAGACTCGGGAGAGTCCGATCCGTGAACCGCATTTTTTTCCACGTTGGTTGCAAACCTCTTGCGAATGGTGCCCTCGTTCGCTTCTTCCGGGTTCGTGGCTCCCATGAGAGTGCGGGCGCGTTTGATGGCGTTGTCTCCCTCGAGAACAACGGGAACAATCGGGCCCGACGTCATGAAATCGGTGAGCGATCCAAAGAAGGGGCGTTCTCGGTGAACGTGGTAGAAGCCCTCGGCCTCCGTCTTGGATAGCTGGGTCATGCGCATGGCTGAGACCCGGAGCCCCTCTTTCTGGAACATGGCCAGGATCTCTCCCGTCGCCCCTTTTTCCACGGCATCTGGCTTTACGATGATGAGAGTTCGTTCCATGATTCCTTTCCTCTTCGGCTTGGTTCTTGAAGCCCGGAGCGTCCGGGACCGAGCGTTCGCCATGGCGAGAGCGCTTTGGGCGTACATTGCCCTCTGATCGCCGGAAGGATCCAAATCTCGCAGGAGAAAGCAAGGGGGAAAGAGCCGGAGGCGGAAAGGGGAGACCACTCCACCTCCGGCATTCAAGTTGAATCTATTGTTCCACGATCCGGAAGACCCGCCAAGGGGGGGTGTCCGTCACGTTTTCCATCGGGGATACGGTCATGTTCGGGGAGGTGTAAGGAACCGTGGGATCGACGGTAAGGCCGGTCCCGACCCACGTATCGATATCGATCCTCTCTTCGATGAGGTAGTTCGTGAGGGGCTCCAGGCCGTATTCCTCCGGTTCGAACGAGAACCGCACCGTACCGGAACCCGGCGTGAAGTTAACCAGGATGATTCCCACCTGATCCGCGTCTTGATCGTGCCAGGCACTTGCGACGATGCGGGTAACCTGCTGGGTCGTCTCGGTTCCCATGAGCTTGAACGGCATCGTGACCGTGTCGAGCGGGCTGGCCGGCCGGAGGAAGGGTGGGCGCAGCGCCTTGCCATAAACAAGGTAGGGAATCGCCGATCCCCGGAGGGTTGCCAGAGCGGCGAAGAACTCGTGCTCATCTCGGAGTTCGGGGACGAGCTGGTTGATGGGGCCCACGTACATCAGAGTTGCGGGATCTTCCTGAGCCACCTGAGATCGCAACATGCGCCCATGCATGGCGAGCTGGGCATATCGGTAACGAACATGGAGCATTTCTTCCAGGGGATAGTCCACGTCGACGTAGGCATTGATGGCAGAGACGACCGACGGGGGTTTGGATGGGTTCAGGTTGTAGTCATGATAGAGGTGGGTGAATAGAGGGACGGGAACTGCCTCATCAATTGTTCGAAACACTCCACTCAGAGTGTCATCGAGGGGAGGGGCAAAACTTCTTCCGACGAGGATGAACTCCTCGATCATGGTTTCGGGTTGATGCTCCATCCCGAGAAGAATGGGAGTGGTGCCGATGGCCGCCGAGGCGAGCTTGATCTGAGCGGCAAGCGCCAGCCAGCCGGTGGTCAAGTAGTTCCCACCTCCTACCGTGTGATTGTGACTGTCCCGGTCGACCACCGTTGCATTGTCTTCCATGGGTGCATATTCGATGAAGGCAAAGTTGCCGGTACCCGTGGTGGCGATTGCGTTGAAGCCACCAACGCCGCCGATCTTGGAGTCGAGCATTGTTTGAATGATGAGGCCGGTGCGATGAGTCCGAAGCCACTCACTCCCGACGCACGAGCGATAGCGGATCGGTTTTGCCAGGACGGGATCAAGATCCGGATGACGCATGATGCCCTTCCGCAGGCCTTCGGTGACGATTGGAGCGTCGATGTGGATGCCGGTGGTGTCCCGGTTTGCGGCGACTGCCTTGACCCGAATGTTTCCGGGGGCTGTCGTGAATCGAAGAGTGTTGATCAGTTCGGGAACACCGACACGGAGGGGATAGGCTTCGTCATCCCAACCGCCGCCACCCGGGCCAGCGGGAGTCAGATGATAGCCGCCGAGGAGGACGAAAGGCTCGAAGTCGATGGTGTCGAGGGGGTCGTACTTGGCCCGAACTTGATCATAGAAATTGATGGTTTGCTGGAATTGGAGAAACTCCGCATTATTGTCGATCTCATCGTCTTCGAGGGGAAGCCCCCACCGGAGGATGAAGGTGGTGTCTTTGATCGAGGTATCGATGTCGGCCCGGTTGACGAGCGGGCCGCGGCTCAGGAAGGAGACGTTCGTGCCTTCGGCCCAGTCCCGATAAATATGGGTGGCATCGATCCAGTCGCCGTTAAAAACGTCGGTGACGACTGGATATCCGCTATCGGATCCGAGATCGTAGGTCCTCAGGTCGGTTTCGATTTCCTCCTGGGTTTCCGATGCACCTGGTTTTCGCGCCCGGTTGAAATGAGTGATGTAAGTATAAACCCGTACTTTTCCCGGGCTTGATGCAGGAGCTCCCCGATTGAAGTACAGGTTTTTGACCTGGCCGGTGCCGTCTTCGGCTGCCATGTAGAGTCCCATCGCAGGGTCGTAGTAAGCCATGAACTGGGACATCATGTTGCCCGGATAGGTGAAGAATGCGTCCTTCACCATCCCTTCGGATGGGTCTCGCTCCGGGTGATTGTTCCCGTTGGTCAGCGGGTCCGGGACGATCTGTCCCGAAGTCATGGGGGTCAGAAACCAGTCGTTCGTGCTGTTTCCGTTCAGCGCCTTGATGCCCAGGTAGGGGGAACGCACGGAGTAGATGAAGTACGGCCCATCGTCCACGCTTGTATCGAAGCTCCACACGGCTTTTAAATCAGTCGCCCGGAGTCGACAAGTGAGTTCGAAAGTGAGCAGCTGGCCGCCGTCGACCGGGATATCGCGCCAGACCATTCGGGCAGTATCTGATGCGGGAGAATCGAGTTCGAGTTGATCGACGGGCAGAAGGGTGAACTCCAGGACGGGTGGAGGGAGGAGGAGCGGAGGGAAATTTCCCGGATCGCTCGACGAGCGGAGTTCGACCTGAAAGAGAGGGCTCAGGATCGTGTTGAACTTCTTGTTGATTGTCCCTACTTTTGTGGTGATGGCCTTGATCCCGATTCCGCCAACCGGGTCCGTCGGGTTCTTCCGCCCTCGCAGAAACTGGAGCTTCTGTCTGGAGTTCTCCAGGGTGACTGAGTTCAGGATGTCCGCGGCGTTCGACGCGTTGCAGCACAGCCAGGATAGGGCAAAAATACCCAGCAGGGCCCAGGTGGGACGGGGGACTCTCATGGTGTTTCTCCGGTTCGTGTACGGGTGGTGATTCTGCGAATGTTGATGATTTGGCATTGAGTTGGGGGAATGGCGAAGCCCCGACTCAAGAGTCACCGGAAGCGGGAGGGAAAGGTTGCGGGCTATTCCACCCACGATTGTAATCAAGATGGGCTGAATAGCAAAGTGTGGCGTGTCTTCTTGGGCAGGTTGGAATGACCGTGGCGGAGGGCGAGGGGGTGCAAGTTGTTTTACTTCATGGCATTGGGTGGGTGCGATGAGGGTTCGCGGAAGCCATGGATCGCAATGGGCGAAGAGGGCACTTCTTGAGTGATCGAAGGAGGGGGCTAGCCCCATGATTCATGGGGGCGAGAAGATCGAACCAGGACTACCGGAAGCGGAACACGACCTTGGCGATGATCTGGGCCGCGTTTACGGGCCCAAACGACCTGGAATCCAGGCTGAGGGGCCGGTTGTCACCCATGACGTAGTATTCGTCTTGTGCCAGGCGAATGCGGTGTTGATCTTCGTCTCGAACCCATTCACCCGGTTCGGCTGTGATTCGCTTGATGAAACGACGATCACCCTGACGAAAGATGACAACGTCACCACGGTGAATGCCGCCAATGACCTCACAGAGGGGGGCCTGGGCGGCAAGGACCCGATCTCCGTCGTGGAGAGTGGGTTGCATGGAATCTCCCGATATTCTGTAACTTGCTAGAACATGGGGGGTTCCTGCCGTGATCAACGCGCACGCAAGAAACGCATAAAGAAGCTTGTGGCGAAACCCCTTGGGGGAGGTTCGCGATCGGGCTCTATTCATCTTCAAAGATCTCCCTGGTTCAAAGACTCGTTCGGCTTTTGATCCGGAAGCCCTTTAGGCAGGTGCGGGGAAAAGCATGGACGAAAACTTGAAAGAGGTGGCTGGGGCCAAGTTAGACTCTCGCTTGTCCGAAGCGTTTTCCCCGGGCGATCGAAGTCGCTGGATGAAAAGTGGGGTCAGCGTCCATTCCAACCTGAATCTGTAGGAGGCGTGTCGATGGGTCTTGAGGGTGTTTATGTTCCGTATGGTGGCTATTGGAGCACTCCTTTTTGTCGCTGGCAGGGGAGCTACTCTCATCTTCATTCCATCCGATTCGCAGCGGATGTGGCCACCTCCGCGATGAAAGAGCGAGGGATCGGGCCTGAATGCATGGATGGTGTTGTTCTGGGAATGACCGTTCCTCAACACGGGGCTCTGTTCGGGGCGCCCTGGTTGGCGGGATTGGTGGGAGCTCCGGGCGTTACCGGGCCGACGATCAATCAGGCGTGCGCAACGTCGGCAAGGGTGGTTGCAAACGCGGCGCTTGAGGTCAGTTCGGGATCCCAGGAGTGTGTGTTAGCTCTGACATGTGATCGAACCAGCAACAGCCCCCACATCTACTATCCGAATCAGATGGGTATCGGTGGAGTGGGGGAGCACGAAGATTGGGTCTGGGATTCCTTCAATCGAGACCCATACGCCAAGAACAGCATGCTTCAAACCGCTGAAAACGTTGCGAGGGAGGCGGGTATCTCCCGAGAAGAGCAGGAGCAAGTTGTGCTCACCCGGCACGCACAGTATGAAAAGGGTCTGGCGGACGATCGTGCGTTTCAAAAGCGATACATGGTTTCCGTTGAGGTCAAGGATCCTTCGGGGCGCAAGGTCTTGAAGACTGTTGATTCGGACGAGGGAGTGTTCCCGACAACCGAAGACGGGTTGAAGAAGCTGCGTCCGGTGCTTCCGGAGGGTACCGTAACGTTTGGTACGCAAACTTTCCCCGGTGATGGAAACGCGGCTTTGTTCGTGACCAATCGGGCCAAGGCCGATGAGCTCTCAAGGGACAAGAAGGTCCAGATACGGGTTCTCTCCTTCGGGCAGGCGCGGACCAAGAAGGGTTTCATGGCCATGTCGGTTGCTCCCGCGGCAAAGTTAGCGCTCGATCGGGCGAAGCTGGATGTCAAGGATGTCGCGGTCATCAAGACCCACAATCCTTTTGCCGTGAACGACATTCATTTCGCGCGAGAGCTGGAGATCGGAATCGGCGACTTCAATGACTATGGCAGTCCGTTGATCTACGGTCATCCGCAGGGCCCGACCGGAACGCGGGCGATGATTGAACTCATTGAAGAGCTTGTCCTTCGAGGCGGCGGAAACGGTCTCTTCAGTGGATGTGCGGCCGGCGATTCTGCCATGGCGGTCACGTTCCGGGTGGATGTGTCCTGACCATGTTCACTTCGAATTCGAGTCGTGTTCGGGCGGCATGGCTCCAGTTCTTCCTGGCTGTCTTGCTAATGATCCCCTGGGGGTGTGCGACCACTCTCACAGAAAAGGCCGACCTACTCCTGGGGAAGATCGCCATCGATGGACGTCTTGATGACTATGGGTGGCAACGGGCCCGGCGAATCGGTCCGTTCGAGGTCCGAGAAACGAATGCTCCGGGAGCAAGCTTCGAGACCGAAGCTTATCTTTTGTGGGATGAGCGTCGATTGCTGGTGGGGCTTCGCTGTCAAGACCCGGACTTGACGGAGGGAGATGAGGTCGAGATTCTGATCGGCACTCAAGGTGACAAGGAACCATTTCGACTTCAGATCGGTCCGTTCGGGAAGTCACACCGGGAGGGAGCTGTGGCGGCTGCGGTTGCCTACGGCTCCATCAATGATCGAGGAGATATTGATCGCTTCTACACGGTAGAGGCGGAAATTCCGTTCTTGTCCCTCGGCGAGGAGGGTTTTTCTTTGCGGCGAGACCGGGATGTTCGAGTTTGCCTGCGCCGAAAAGACGAATCCAGGGCGTGGCTCAGCGAATACCTCTATCCACATGGCGCCGATGTTGCCCGGGTGGAGACGTATGCGATCATTGAATTCTCCTGGCGGTAAGAGCCGTTATCTCGCCTTCTTTTTGTGCTTGGTTCCTCGAAAAACCTGCAACGGGCCGTCGTTGTTGGCCACGATGATCAAGGGCCCCTGATCCGTCCGGATCAGATTCAGATTTCTGGCGTCGAGGGGAGCCATGAATCCGTGCGTCTGATCGGGGACGGCTTCAAAATTCCCCTTTCCATCCCCGGAGAGAAGGATGCCGATCCCGGCGTCGGCGCGACCGGTCTCGACCTCGGACACGAAGAAATTTCCCACGGCCAGAATGTCCAGGGTTCCATTCTGATCGAAATCATCGGTGACGATCCCGTTCAGGGGTGAAAACTGCGCCTGAGGAGGAAGTGGGACGATCTCGAACTTCTTTTTCTCGCGGTCATTTCGGAGGAGGCAGCTTTCGAACAATGTTGCTTCATAGTGGAGAGCTTGTTGAAGTCTGGTGCCATAGATTTCTTCAAGAGTGGCGCTCGCGAATTCCCGGTAGGAGGGAAATCTTTCTTTCAGAGATGGAATCTGTTCCGAGGAGCACTGGCGACCTCGGACGGGAAAGCATTGATTGTTGGTGAGTGATCCGAGGACGATATCGGGTGTGCCGTTTTCGTCAAAGTCATCAAAGTACACGTGAAAAGGTTGTTTGGTCGAGGCCTGGTACTTGTAGTTTTTTCCGAGGTTGCCAACGAGAAAGTCATGGTCTCCATCGTTGTCCACATCGCAAGCGATGATCGCATTCCACCAGCCCGAAGTTCTTTCGAGGCCCCATTCCATGCTCCTGTCATGAAAGACTGCTTGATCGTTCTCGAGGAAGCGAATGGACATCCACTCGCCAACCACAAGTAGATCGAGATCGCCATCTCCATCGTTGTCAGCGAAGACTGCGGATGTGACGAGGCCGGGGCTCACGAGCTCCTTTGCCTGGACATCGGTCACGTCCGCAAAGACCCCGTTTGTGTTCTGAAGAAGGTAGCTTCGTGGGGGAGAAGGATAGCGACCAGGGACGACTCGTCCTCCAACGAACAGGTCCGGGTCGCCGTCCTGATCGAAGTCTCCGGTCGTGACACAGGATCCACTGGTCGGCATGGGAGGCAACGAATCGGCGTCATGGGTAAAGCCGCTGGCTCCGTCATTCAAGTAAAGGCGGTCCTGATAGTAGGGAGAATTTGCGGGGAACTCATTGCCTCCTGATACTACGTACAGGTCAAGGTCCCCGTCGCCGTCTGCGTCGAAAAATTCCGCATCGAGATCCTCGAGGTTGGCGTGCATTCTCCAGGCTTGATGGGGGGCGGGGGAAAAGGACTGATTGTCCTCGTTCAGAAGGTAGAGGACTCCGCTCTGTCCGGCGGCTCCTCCGACGAAGAGGTCCTCTCTTTCGTCTCCGTTGACATCGCCTGTGGCGAGGCCGGGTCCGAATCTTGACATCTGATGGGGAAGGAGTGGTTGGTCCGCGAAATCATCAAAGTCGTTCTCGATATGTACAAAGTCCGTGGCGTTTGGAAGGGCGGTGAAGAGGGGAGCCGATTCTTCTTGCCGGAGGGGGGCTCGAGCTTCTTTTGTGTAGGCAATCGTCAGGATTCCTGACGGGGAGGGGTCTTGGATGAAGGTGATCTTGCCATCCGGCCATTGAACCCTTACCGAGGTAACGGCGGGAGAGTCTCCCAGCCCGAAGTGGAGGATCGGGTCGACGGAGGACTGAAATCCTCGGGTAAAGGTGAGCTCTTGGTACTGTGTTTTTCCGCTGGCTTCGACGGTGACCTTGCTGCCAAGGGCGGAGAGATTGGGGGAGGGACCGAGAAGGCGCACTCGTAGGCTTTTCTTTCTTGTGGTTTCGGCGGTGTTGTTGCGATAGACGAAAGCTGGGTCATCTTGATTGTTCACCACCAGATCGAGATCTCCGTCGTTGTCGAGGTCGCCGTAGGCGCATCCCTGGGAGAAGCTTTTTGTTCCAAGGCCCGCCAGGGCAGATCGGTCGGAGAATGTGTAGTTTTTGTTATTGACGAAGAAGTAGTTGGGGAGCCGGGTCTCGGAGAGGCTCATGAGGAATTCGTAGCGATCCAGAAGGAGCTCTTCTCGGGTTTGTTTCTGGTCACCTGCGGCTGCCTGACGTTCGCGAAGAGCGATGAGGGCATCGTTGTCGCGAGTGTCTTTGCGATATCCGTTGGTCACGAATAGGTCTTTCCATCCGTCGTTATCGAAGTCGGCGAGAAGGGCGGCCCAGCTCCAGTCCGTCATCGAGATTCCAGCCATCTGTCCGATCTCACTGAAGAGTTGATTGCCTCGATTGAGCTGGAGAGAGTTTCGCATGTACTGGTAGTGGTATCCGGCTTTCACCAGGGACCAGAAGCGTCGGGGGGCCATGCTGGACATCTGGCTCTTCTGTCGGAAGTTGTCTTTGGCCAGCATGTCAACGACGATCAGGTCGAGGAGCGCGTCATTGTTGATGTCGGCGGCGTCGACTCCCATTCCGAAATTTGAGATGTGTCCAAAGGCGCTGTGAATCTGGTCGGTGAACGTGCCGTCCTGGTTGTTGACGTAGAAGATGTCTGGTTCCGCGTGATCGACAGCAATGTAGAGGTCGGTCCATCCGTCCTGATTGAGGTCGCTGGCGATGATGCCGAGGGTGAATCCGTAATTCAGAATTCCCGCCTCTTCGGTGACGTCGGAGAAGGTCCCGTTTCCGTTGTTTCGGTAGAGACGATCGCTTTCCAGGAGAGGGGGATCCTGACGTTTTCGAAACCGGATCAGCTCTTCCTTGTCAATGTGTTCTCGAGGATGGTTTCCGACGAAAAGGTCGAGATCTCCATCCCGATCGTAGTCCAGAAATGTTGCCTGGGTTGAGTTTCCGGGGTCATCGATTCCGTAGCTTTTTCCTTTTTCTTCGAAGGTGAGATCTCCTTGATTGACATAGAGGAGGTTTCGGCGAAGCTGGGGATTGGCGTCGTTGAAGGCGCGGCATACGTAGAGATCGAGGTCGCCGTCAGCGTCGATGTCGACGAGGGTCGCTCCGGTGCTCCATCCTCCGCCTCCGTCGACCTTGGCTCGGTCGGTTGCGTCTTCGAAGGTTGTGTCTCCGAGATTTCGATAGAGCCGGTTCGAGACCTGGTTACCGGTGAAGTAGATGTCATTTTTTCCGTCAAGATCCAGGTCGCCGATTGCAACTCCGCCACCATTGAAGACATTGATGTAGTCGTAGTAGTTGACTGTCGGGCTCAGGGTGAGTTGGTTCACGAAGTGGATATTCGTGGAGTCGGGAGGGAGAAGGGTGAAGAGAGTTTCGGGCTGTTGGGTCGGTGAAATCGGCCTGGCGTGGACGTTCCGGTGGATCCCCAACTGGCTCCCCATCGGGCTCCACATGAGGAGTAGGACGAGGATCAGTACCTGTATCAGTGAGGGAAGCTTGATCATTGTTTCATGCCGCGGTTCTTTTTGTGTCGAATCAGGGTCTTTTGTTCTGCTTGCCTAGTTTCCCAGACAACGGACTGGAGTCGGGCTAGAATTCTTATCCAAGGTGAAATATGCGGATCAAACTCATTCTTGCTGGTTTTTTGGCGATTTGTTTCTCGGCAGAGCCTGGGCTCGGTCTTTTGCCGCGGATCGGTGCACAAACCACAACGTTGACGGTTCGCTCCTTCTTGGATGGGGTCGAGGTTCCGGGGGCCCATGTCTATCTTGGTGGAGTCAGGCAGGGAGAAACGACGCCGATTACCTATGGAGTGGAGGTCGGGACGGTTCTCATTGTTCATGTCGTGTTGCCGGGAAGTGAGGGGCGGTATTTTTCCCCGGCTACAACCCGGGTTGAGCTTCTCAAGGCGGAGGCGCTCGAGTGGCGGGCGGAGCTTCGAAGTCAACCGGGTCCTGTTCGGGGAAAGCGGTGGGTGGTTCCGGGGCTGGATCTTGCCTTTACTTCTTTGCGAGCTGGTAGCTTTCGCATGGGTTGTTCTGTGACGGGTGGAGATGAGCTCCCGCACACCGTGACCTTGACCCGGCCTTTTTGGATGGGGATCCATGAGACGGAGCTTCGTCATTTCAAGGAGTTCGTGGCGAACTCGGGTTATCGCACGAGTGCGGAGAAAGAGGGGTATCGAGATACCTGGCTCGAGCGTCGGCAGGGAGAGAATCATCCGGTTACTTTTGTGAGCTGGTTTGACGCGGTGGCATTTTGTTCCTGGCTCACGGAGCAGGAGCGGTTCTTGGGGCGTCTGCCGCGGGGATATGAGTACCGGCTTCCTACCGAGGCGGAGTGGGAGTATGGATGCCGGGCGGGGGGAGGTTCTGGATTCTCCGGGGAGGCTTTTGATCTGGGCTGGTTTGCTGAGAATAGTGGTGGAGAGGTGCATGAGGCGGGGAAAAAATCTCCGAATGCATGGGGTTTGTGGGACATGCATGGAAATGTCTGGGAGTGGTGTGCCGACGGC
>JAJDCM010000332.1 GCA_029260825.1 Planctomycetota bacterium
GCCGGAAAATCGACCCTGACCCTTGCGCTTGCTTCTTCTGGAGCAAGATTCCTTTCTGATGAGCTTTTGGTGTTTGATCCAAAGAGAGGAGTAGCGGTTCCTTTTCCCAGGTCTCCCAAGATACGGGACGAATGCGTCGATTACTTTTCCGATCTTGCCGAGGATTTTGTGGGAACCGGTGAGGCTCGTTTCCTACCTATCACGGAAGAGGGGCCGATCTTGTTGGCCGGGATTGATCCTGTGATTCACACGATCGTTCTTCCCCGGTGGCGAGAGGGCGGAACGGAATCGTTATCATCCGTGAGCCAGGGAGAGTCGCTTTTGCACCTGACGGCCTCGGCGCTCAACTTTGGAACCCACAGGCTCCAGAGTTTGGATCACCTCTCGAGCTTGGTCAGCAATGCACGGTGTTTTCGTCTTGATTGGACCCATCCCTTTGCTGCGTCCAGGGCCCTGATTCAAGCCTCCGGAATTGACGAGATCGAGGATGCACCATGACGGGCGTCCCAACTCTTGACCACAAGTTGGCAAGGGCCGTCCTTCCCACGCTGTTCGTCGAGGAGGACCCTGAGAAGTCCGAAAGAGTCGGTGAGTCAGGATTGATCCTGGCTGAAGACTCTGGACGCGATCTTCTGGCTGTACTGGAGCTTCACGGTGTATTGCCTCTTGTATGGAGGAATCTGTCAGCGGAAGGTGTGCCTTTTTCAGGCGTCAATCGGGAACAATTCGAAGAGCGCGATCGGGCGAATCGAGCCCATGCTGAACGAAGCCAGCTGACCCTGGATCGATTCGTCGGAGAAGCCAAGAAATCCGGTCTTGAAGTTCTCTTGCTGAAGGGGGCGTCTCTCGTTCTTGATGTTTATCCGGATCCGGCTCTTCGGCCGCAGGGTGATGTCGATGTCTTACTGAGGGAGAACGAGGTCGCGGAGGCGGTGAGGGCGGCCGGAAGATGTGGGCTGGTTCTGAACGAGGGGCAGTTTCCTGCCTGGTGGTATCGGTTGGTGCATTTCCACCTGAAGCTTCATCCAGCGGTTTCCCTTCTCACCGAGCTTGAGATTCACTGGCGACTTCAGAGCCCGGCGCTCCTCCTCACTCCTGCGCTCGAGTCGCTTTTTGCCCGGTCCCGTCAGGTTGAATGCCGGGGTGAGGTGGTAGGAGACCTGGACCCGTTCGATCGATTCATGCACCTGTCGACTCACCTGATGAGTCACTGGCGAAATCCTCCTCCCGGGGATGTTCTCCCGGTTGTTTGCGGGATTCTGACCGATCCTGCTCCGCCGATTCGGCTCAAGTGGCTGGTTGACCTGGGTGCGGCCCTGAACCTTCTGAGTCGAGAATTTCCCGACGCGTTGTCGATCCTGGTGGATCGGTCTCGTGAATGGAACGGAGAGAAGGAGCTTGCCGCGGCTCTTCGATTCACCCTGGCAACGCCGGTTTCGAACGTTGCCGCCGATCTTGCCGACCGGATTCTTGCGAAACTGGGAGGAGAAGGAGCCTCCTTTCCTTCTTCCGTTTCGGCGGCCAAGGTGCCCCCGTTGGTGGAGCTTCCCAGGCCTCATGACGATCTGGATTTTCGGATCGACGCCCTGAGCCTTTTACCTCGATGGGTTTTTCCCCCGAGAATATATCTCGCGCGGGAATACGGATGCCTCGATCGATGGCCAAGGCTTCTGTATCCCCCGGTGAGAGCCGGGCACGCGGTGGTGGTTCTGGCTCGAACGTTCCTGGCTCTCTTCTTGTTTCCGTTTGCCTGGTCAGGTCGAAGCTTCCTGGCTCGATCTCGCCGGGATCGAAAGAAAGAGGCCTTGAGTCCGGACGCCGTCCTGGATCTGGTTGTCGAATGGAAGGGAAAGGGTGGCCAGGCAGAGGAGCGAGGCAAGGATTCCCAGTGACGGCGAGCTAGACGGTTGTAGAATGGCATCGCATCGAGAGTCGGTCCGTTTTGGGTATCGAAGGAGTGAATCGTTGTCGACGATCAGTATTACGGTGAAATCAAGACTTGTGGGTTCAGGGACCTATGGTCCGCCCCCGTGTCCCGTCGAGGTCGAGCTTGCGGAAGGGGCTGCGATCACCATCAGGGAGTTGATTACCCTGACGGTGAAGGCCCAGGTGGAGGCGATGGCGGTCCAGACCGAGCTTGACCCGGAAGAGGTGAGAGCTTCGTTTGAGCGGCAATACGGTCGTTTGCCCGGAGATTCGCCGAGTAGTCAATCGGGTCGTGATGCAGCGGCGGACCCCACAGACAAGGTTCCCGTCAATATCGATGTTGGCGTCGAGACAGAGAATGCAATCCGGGCCTTCGATTCGGGTCGGATGGCTCTTCTTGCCAACGGAAAACAAATCGAAGGTCTCGACACCGAGCTGACGCTTCCGTCAGGCTCCAAGGTTACGTTCCTTCGGATGATCCAGGTCGCGGGGGGGTAATCGTCGACCCGGTGTCTCTGAGCATGACGATTCCAGAGGATTCTTGAGGGGTTCTACCAGGTTTTCTTGTACTTGGGAGAAGGTGAGATGTCCCACGCATTGATCCAGATGTGTGCCTCCTTGTGGAAACCCTTTTCCTTCACAAGGATTCGATGCATGTCGGGAAGGTGGGCTGCTCCATAGAAGACAGCAATGGTCTTCTTTCCCTCTTCCAGGGCCTCATCCACTGCCACGAATGCCGCATCATTTCGAAGTGAAATGAGAACATCATCTCGCTTTTCCGGGTCATGCATTCCGATCTGGGCGATGAGCTGCTGAGCGTTGCCAAGAACCCGTCCCAGAGATCGTTTCATCTCGGCTGAGACCCGTTGCTTGTTCCCGGTTCTCTCCAGGACATCGCTCCCGGATTCCATTGATTTTGACATCCCTGGAGCTAGTTGCTGAAGGACTCCCTCCATGGGTAGGAGGGGCTGGTTGCGCTTGTCAAGCTCGATTCGGACATCGTCGATGTTCATGTCAGCGTTCTTGAAATTCTCACGGTCGTAATTGATCTCGTCTTTCTGGAAGGAGAGGTCCAGCATTCGACCCATTTGCAGCTGCATTGTAGAGACATAGTCAAAGCGCTGTGAAGCCTCGGCGGACGGTTCGGCGCTTCCAGTCACTCCTTCCCACAGAGTGATTTCGTGAGTGTCGAGAATTTCCTGGAGTCGATGATAGTACTCTGGATCGCCCACGTGAACAGCGCCGACGAGGGAGACGATCTGCTTGGTTTTGGGGTGAATATAGACTGCTATAGCCGATTGAAGTGCATCGCCCTTTTCCTTGCCCTCGTAGAACCGAATGAACTCGGGCTCGGAGGGGTTGTGGTCGTCTTTGTCGACGCGAAGGATGTCCGTTTGTGAGAGGTAAACCTGGTCACCACTCTTCGTCCGGAGAAGGACTCCCAGAGCGTCGTTATGTTCGATGGTTCCCCGAAGAACGGAACCTCCCACGAGCTCGATGACGTCGGTCTGGGATGGAAAAAGTAGGACGATGGACAGCAACATTGCTTGAATCATGGTGTTTTCCTGACAAGGCTTCTCAAGGGAAAGGGGCGCCAAGACCTCTTTATATCGGCATAATACTACCTGGTTCTTTGCACTCAGTGAGTGGATTTCGGGGAGAAGGGTCGACAGAAGGGGGTTTATGGCGGTAGCCTTGAAGGTAGGCGTGTGCAAAAGTCCCACCAGGAGGTACTTCATGAAAACGAGCCGTCGGGCGTTCTTTGGTCGTTTTGGCCAGGCAACCGGGGCCGTTGTGGCAACGGGCATGTTCTCCCAGGCCATGTGCCGTCGGGTCGAGGCCCTTGTCGGTGAATATGATGAAGTCCCTGCGCCTATTCTGGCGGGTGAAGAGTCATTTTGGCGACAGATTCAGCAGGCGTATACCACTGATCGGTCTCTCGTAAACCTCAACAATGGGGGAGTGAGTCCGTCACCTCGGGCGGTTCAAGAGGCCCTGGATCGGTACCTCAAGACGTCGAATCTTGCCCCCACTCATTACATGTGGGGCATTCTTGAGAAGAACAAAGAGCTTGTCCGGCGCAAGCTCGCTCGCCTTGCCGGTGCAGATCCGGAAGAGGTGGCAATCACCCGGAATGCGACCGAGTCTCTTGAAAACATTCTTTTCGGTCTTGATCTTGAGGCCGGAGATGAGGTTCTGACCACGACTCAAGACTACCCGAATATGGTGGTCTCGCTGAAGCAACGGGAAAAACGCAACGGAATCGTTCTGAAGCAGGTATCCGTTCCTACTCCTCCGGATGACCTTGACCAACTTGTCGAGATCTTCCGCAGGGGGATCACCGACCGGACCAAGCTGATTTTGGTCTGTCACATGGTGAACTTGACCGGTCAGATCTTCCCGATTCGAAAGATTTGCGACATGGCCCATGCGCGGGGCATCGATGTTCTGGTTGATGGCGCTCACACGTTTGCTCACCTTGACTACGATATTCCGTCACTCGGTTGTGACTATTTCGGAACGAGCCTTCATAAGTGGCTTTCCGCTCCGTTTGGAACCGGTTTACTCTGGGTCAAGAAAGACAAGATTCCGGGGGTCTGGCCTCTGTTTGGCCACCAGGAACCGGATGGAAACGACATCCGGAAATTCGAACGTATCGGTACCCATCCCGTTCCAAATTTTCTGGCGATCGGAGAGGCGCTCAATTTTCATAACGCAATCGGTTCCTATCGCAAGCAAGAGAGGCTCCGTTACCTCAAGAATTACTGGGCGATTCGCGCCCTGGAGATTCCGGGTGTCAGTTTGAACACCCGCCTCGATGCCGACTATTCCTGCGGTGTCGCCAACTTCAAAATCGAGGGGATAGAACCTCCCGAAATCGTGCGAGAACTCAAACTAAGAGAGCAGGTCATTACCACGGTCATCGGGAATGAAGAATGTCGAGGGGTTCGAGTGACTCCTCATGTCTACACGACTCTCGAAGATCTTGATCTCTTCCTTGGCGGTGTGAGAAGAATCGCCAAGGGCAGTTGATATCCAGAAAAGAGTACAGTCAGCGGCCCTGCCACCGCATTCACTCCTGCGCCCCATTTCGAGGATGAGTCCATGATCGTTCGTATTTGGATGGGTGTTTTGTTCCTGGTCATTCCTGTTCTGGCCGGCTGCTCGGTTTACAAATCGAGCTATTCTTATCAGCCGCGACCTCTTGAAGCCCAGATTGAGGTGGAAGAAGAGGTGGTGGCCCGGGTGCTCCTGTCGGTCGTTGGTATCCGCCGGGTGGACAAGGATGCTGGTTTTCCCCAAGAAATAGAGATCCGTGTCCGGATCGAAAACCGTTCATCGAGCGAATTGACTTTCTTGACGGAAGATCTTCTGCTCGTCTCGGCCGATCTTGTTCCCTTCCTGAGTCCCAGATTCGGGGAAAATCAAGGTCGAGTCATTCCCGCCAAGGAAAACAGGACTCTTACCTTTTACTTTGGATTTCCCGAAAGAGAAAAGGGCGAGCGCAAACCCGATCTTGATGGATTGAACTTGAACTGGGCAGTGGCTTGCCGGAGCAAGAAGGTAACCGTGAGTTCGACCTTCGAGAGAGCCTACTACGGCGACGACGACTACTACCCGTACAATTCCTACTGGCGGTTTGGTTTTGGCTATCGGGGTTCCTACTGCTATTAGACAATATGGAACACACCACGATTGGGGCGCACTAGCGCTAGCAGCTAGCATCAACCTTTCTTTATGGCGTTACCGGCTTCCCGCTTCAATTTCCCGCGCCAATAATTGAGGGTAGTCATCGAGACTTCGCACTCACTTGCAAGTCGACGGAGACTCCATCCCTCCTTCTTTCTGAGCTCGAAGAGTCCCCTCACCTTCTCGGATGTATTCCGCTCTCGCTTTTTCTTTGGGTCCATCGCGTGCGCTCTTTTTGGCTTTCAACAATCAGCTCGGATACGATGGCTAGATTCTCACGGCGGGGAACCAGTTTCTAGGCGCACTTCATGCAACGCTTGCGTTGGTCTTGATTCGTTGAGTGCGCGCTTATTCCTGCGAAAATGATTCGGAGGTTCGCCTTTGACCGGAGGAATAGGATAGAAAAATGCCTGTGCCTGCACGCGTTCCTCCCGCCCCGTCCGTGACCAAGTCTGAAATCCTCCCTTACACGGGATGAATCCAATAAGAAGCCATCCTTGCTTCACAATTATCATGATACCTCGATCATGATTGCCAACAAGCAGTTAGACAAAAGGAAGGTGCGCCCCAAGGCAAACCACCCTTCCTGCACTCCAACGTTAACCATATAATGGATTCTTTGGGGACCATTCCACGCCTCATCGAATTGGTGCATCGGTGCCTCATGGGGGACTTTTGTGATATCTATTATCCGCCGCAGCGTGAACTTCTCCTCTCCTCCCCTATGGGTTACTCTGCTGTTCCTTGCACTCTTTGTCGACTCCAAGTATGACCTGGGAGAAGAGCTTCGTCACCTGGACTCACGTCTTCTCTCGCAAAAGACATTCATTTTTGTCATTCAGGGATTGATCTTCTTCGCCACTCCGATCCTTATCCTTCTCGCGACAGAATCGTCCCTAGTGGGGTTTCGCGTCAGTCGGCGCGTAGAGCCCGGCAAAGCCAGCAAACGGAAATTCCTGTGGTGGTGGCTTGGCATCCTTACGATCACTCTTTTTTGGAGCTGCATCTCGGGGCTAAGCCCGCTCGAATGGAGGAGTTGGATCACCACGGGAATCCTCGATCTGTTAGTGGTGTGGGTAGGAGTCACCATTGACCTAAAAATGTGGAAGCTCCTGGTGGCCTCATTTTGGTCCGTAGTTTTTCTCATTCACTTCAAGTTTGTTGTCGTTGCCACATCCATGGCGAGCTACGGCATACACCCGCGCCTGCTCACATTCGGGGGCGTCTATCTCGCCCTGATCATGATCACCCTGATCATCTCCGCTCTTACCCTGTATCTTCACAGAAAGTCACACTCGTACCTGACTCTGTCTCGGATCACGACACTCCGCTTCCACTACCCAATTGCGCTTTTGCTGACAGTTACACTCGTTATCCTAATCGTCTCCGGCAACATGTATATTATTCGCGAACTGAAGCTCTACCCTGACCACAGACCACTTCCGACCTCATCCTCCATCATAAGGACCCCAACGGGAGCAGCTTCGGGCCAAACGTCCATTCCAGACCCCACTCAACAACCTTCAAAGCAGGCTCCCGCAGAGACTCTCGGAGGAACTCCGAGTGAAGAAAAGATCCACGGAGTCACGTGCGCAATTCTTCGCCTCGGCTCTGCTTGGACAGTCTCCATGCCTTTGATCGTACTGGCCCTGCTACTTCTACAGCAGGTTACAGTCGGCCAACTACGCTCCCCCGAGAAGCGAAGCGGTTTCCGTGCCCTCTCTCACCGCCTGATGAACCACCTCTCGGCCACCACTTCAACCACAGTATCCATCATGCGCAAACACAGCTTCCGCGTCCTTGTAGGCGGAGTGATCAACATTGCGCTTAGCCACATCCTGATCATGGACTACAAGCCAGAACTGGCGCTCAAGCTATTCTCGGAACATAGCATCCTGGATCCGCGAATATCTTCCGCAATCTATCTCAACGTTTGGTTCGGAAGCGCTTTGATGTGGGCCAGCCCCTTCTTTGAGAACCTTGTCCTCTATCACGATATGCGACGCCAAGCCCTCTCATACAGGATTCAACGAGAACTGGCGAACCTGTCCAGCCATTTCGCAATTGCTGGCTACGGCGACGTAGGACGCCGAGTAATCGATCTAATGGGACAAGATCAAACCCTCCGGATACCGATGACACGCGAAACTCGAGAGGCTTTTCTTCCGGACGGAGAACGAATCCGGATCCTGCCGCGCCTGCTCATTGTCGACAAAGACCCCAAGCTATTCGCCTTCCTTGACCGAACCGGATCTCCTCCCTATGGACTCATTCGACTAAACCCAATAGCAGATGAGGCAGACTCTAGCGGGCCAAGAGTGTTGGCACCCCGATGTGCTGTAGGAATCTGTGGCGATATCAATGACAAACACGTTCTCGAAGAGGCAAAAATCGAACGCTCCGTTCACTATCTTTGCCTTGCCAGAGATGATGCGTCTGCATTCACATCTCTTGACTTCTTGGCAAGCACTGAAAGACTGCGAGAAAAACTAAGTGTCATCGCAGTGCCTAGCACGGCCCACCTCGAATACTATGCTGCTGCTCCATTGCGAACGCAAACAGCGCAGATTTACCTCGAGCACGTCCGCGCCCACCGCATAGCTCAAGTCCTTAGCTCGCTCTACAAGTCAAACAAATACAAAAACCTGACAACTCTCCTCGTTGGCTCGGGGCGAGAATTGGCTTTCATCGTGGATGCGATATGGAAGAACCTCCCCGGAAAAGTACTCAAGAAGCTTCAAGACCGAAAGATATTTTTTCTTACTGCCGATCCGTACTATACAAAGAGGCTCAGGAGCCCACTAACGGGTACGCCCTCAAACGCAGAGGGAAGGCGCAAGAAACGCAACAACCCAGACGTTTTTCAGGCAACTACATTCCACCTCCATTACTTTGGTCTCACCTCAAAAGGTGGCTTCCGAGAGGTCACGATCCCGGTCGGGTCAACGGAGCCGCGTGTCCCTGGAGAAATCCGAAAAGCACTGGATGCCATCAAGCCGGACGTCCTCGTAGCTGCTGAGCCCCACGTGGGTCAACAAACGGCCCTGGTCCGAAGCATGATTAACGCCTCTAGGTGTCGTCGCGCAGATACCAAAGAAATGATCCCGACTCTCGTGATTGCTGCGGAAACCGGCCACCCACAACGCGCTCAGAACCTAGGCGACGCCGCCCTCTACTACTCCTCGTTCGTTGAAGCCGCTCATGAACCGAGGGACAGTCGTCACGCACATGGTCGCTATCCCCGTCAATTCGGCTATAGATCCAGAGATCTCGGGCTCCTTATCGGCGACCTGAACATCGATGTGCTTAATGACCCAGCTCAGAGAATTCTGGGAATTATGCGATCTCACGTGGATGCTCAAGATGGAAAGGGATCTCCCGTAGAAATGCACTTTTGCCTCGAAAATCGGCCAGGGGCATTGGCTAGTTTCTTTTGTTCCGCAGGAGGTCAAACTGCACCTAAATCTGTCAATGGAAGTGCTGAGATGCAACTCTCACTCGAGGGAACGACGATCCAGCACGACAACGGCAATTCGTTCATCTTGTGCGGTGGAGCAACTCTGAAGAACTCCCATTGGCGCGGTGGAGGCCGATCGCCAGTTCAGCGAGCTCTGTTCATGCCCCTCGGAGGAATATGGAAGCACGGAAGAGAGAAGACTCTAGAGATCGTCAATTCGCTCAAAGAAACATTCGGGCTAACCAAAACTCCTGCTCGCAACGCTGACCTTTGCCTTGATTGCCCCGAAATGGTGAGCTGCCCAATCGTCTCCTTTCGATTGAATGCTGAGGCAACCGCGCATGCAGGCCGAAACATTTGGGATTTCCTTCATGCTCGCGATTCTACGGAGAAAGAGCCTGAAGAAGATGACTTGAACAACCCGGAAGGTCGTATGGTCATCTATTCAGATGGCGGGAAAGAGCTTGGAGTCATTGGTCGGATTCTCGCGTCCCTTATCCTCGATTGGGTGCATCCTAAACCAACTGCCACGTCACAGACTTTGACGAACGTCTCCTATTATTCTGAACACCCTTGTCATGAGGACCGATACATGATCGCCTCCATATTCGGCAACATCGTTGCCAACAAACGACAGTCTGAATCAAGAGAAAAGAACGAAAGACCGTTCAAGGCTCTGATCATTCGGATCAGCACTCAGCGCAAGAAATGGCACGATTACGGCTGGCGCCTCTTGGAATTCCTAAGACTCCACGGAGGAGAAGATTGGAAGATGGAGTCCATCGTCGGAGAATTCTCCGAGGGAAAGTCGAAGAAATTAGGCTCCAACATCTTGGTTGTTCACTGCATGGATGTGTCGCCGCTCGAACAATACGTTAATTGGAAACAAATAAAGGGCAAGGGCTCAACATCGGCAAGGAGCATGTCGCAAGCGCTACGCGCATTTCTGGGAGAGATCGAGGCAGCCATCGGCGGCTCCGCCATAGAATGCTCCCACATCAGCGCAAAGACGAACCGAGAATGGTACGAAGTAAAACGAATCTCGATGGGATAAACACCAGCCTACTGCCCGGATGATTCTCGCTCAAACTCATGAATCATCCGGCTAGCGATCTTGTTGGCGGCGGCGGTCGACCCATTCCTGCCACATGCTCCGGGTAATCGGAGCAGAATCCTGATAGGCCAGGGCAAGGATGGAAGCCACCTGATTGCGGTAAAATCGATGATCCATGGCGTGTACCAGAACAGAAAGTCCTTCGTCACTTCCCATGTTCCACAAGGCTTGCGCCGCCGCAATACGGACGGAAATTTCCTCGTCATCAAGAAGATTCTGAACATGTTCTAGCGTCGAGGGAACTCGAAGAATCCCGAGGGCGATGGCCGCCTCTTCCCGGAGCATCCAGCTCGAGTCCTTGGTTGCCAGCATGAGAAAAGGTGCGGCTCGGCTGTCCTTCATGCGACCCAGAGCTCGAGCAAAAACAGCGGCTGGCTGTCCACCTTCTTGTAGCTTTTTGATGAGAGCACTGAGGCAGGCGTCGCCATGCAAGGCCGCAGCCGCAAAGGCGCATTCGTTGCGTACGGTTTCGTCGTCCGCGGAAAGGAGATGGATCACCTCGTTGATCCCATCCTTTGCCCCTTGCTTGGCGAGTTCAATGGCCACTTCATGACCATAGGAAGCCTCTCGGGCCAGGCTGAAATCAAGGTTTCGCCCCTCCTTCTTCACTCCAAGGTATTTCAGGAGTTCTCGCCTTGCGGCGGCGTCGAGAGGGGCCCGGAGCAAGGTCAGTGCCTCATCTTTTTTGCTTTCTGGTGCTCCCTGGCAAAAGGCCGACATGGCTTTTCGAGCAATGAGGGGATTGCGATGCAGCAGGAAAGGCCGGAGCACTTCGTACGGATCGTGGATTCCCGGGCCAAGATCGGATAGCGCAGAAAGAACAGACTCGATCGGGAAATGATCCGCATCCACGGAGGAAAAAAGAGCCGCTGCCAGTTCGTCGCCACAGGTGGTGAGAAGGGCCAGGTCGGCTAGAGCTGACCCTCTTGCGGCGGAGGAAGTTGAAGAGCAGCGAGCCCAGGTCTCGTGATACATCTTCCTGGCGAGCATGATCGCGTCGTTCGGGTTCACGCGACGAAGGCTCCGAACGATCATGTTGCGAAGATCTCGTTCGCTCAGCCAGAGGGTGTGGGATTCCAGCAAACGCTGATCGGGATCAAAGAAGATGTGCTTGGGAACGTTCACGACGTCTCCGCCACCGATCACTCCACGAGCCCACAGTTCGATCTGCTGAAAGACCGAGCTTGGTTGAGCTCCATATTTTTGATCGACCGCCGTCGGATCTTCTTCTGGCGTGTGATCAAAGGCAGTGCTGAGAATGGGACAGGTATATCGGGTGAGCTCGATGAGCTCGGGATTGACGAAGTGAATGACGGCGATGCCGTCGTTTGCTGGTTCGTCATCCATTGCCATGGCAAGGAAGACGGGGCGTTGCTCTCTCTTTGCTCGATCGAAGGCGATGTCCTGGTGAGATTCCCAGGCGATTCCCGGCACATCGGTGGAATGGGGGCGGGGCGAGTCCTTCCGATGTTTCAGAGTCAAGATCAAGGGCGGGTCGTCCTGCTTGATGGACGTTTTGCAAAGCGCCTCGTAAATCTCATGCCCGGGTGAGTCTACCCGAACGCGATGTTTTCCGTAGGCGACTCCTTTCAGGTTGAAAGTTCCCTCTTCGTTCGTAGCAACGGTGAGGAACCCTTTGTCTTTTCGTCCCGGGTCGGGCCCACCAAAGGAAAGGAGGGGTTGGACGATTCTCTCCACAGAGACCTTCGCCGCCGCGACCGGGAGCCCCGATTCGTCGATTACCTTTCCCGCGATATAAGCATTATTACTGATGACCAAGGTCTGCTGGATGGCTCCCTGGCCAAGCCACATCGCATCGCTTTGATGGGGTGGATACCCTTCTTTTCGGACCATCGCGACAAAGGGAGTCGATTGGTTCAATCCGCTGACCTGGCAAACCCCCGCCTTGTCGGTGCGACTCTGGAAGAAAGAACGGAACGGGGAGTAAGGGTCTTCCCGGTAGAACCTCAAGGCAACCTCGGCGTCCTCGATGGGGCGGCCCTCGGGATCGACGACCGTATATTTGGTAGTGATCCCCCGGTCCAGCTCCACCTTGACGCCGGAATGCACGGGAAAGTTCATGGTGTCGAATGTGAGGCTTTGTGGAACGTACCCCTTGAGCTGCAGATTGAGGACGTATTCGTCTCTTCCCTGGGGCTGGTTCTCGAGGTTGAAATGACCCGATTCATCAGTTTGGGAGGGAAAGCTTCCTTCGGTGATGCTAACTCGAACTTCGGGAATTCCCGCGCCTGTAGTTCGGTCCACAATCTGGCCGGTGATGGCAAATGCCCTGGCGAGCTCGATCGTCAGAGGGTCTCCGTCCGCCACCTCTTTTGAGGCGACAAGGAGCCGCAAGTCCGGGGCCCTTCCTTCCGAGTCGGTTCGGAGCCCATACCGGTTTACGGCAAGATCAGGGATCTCAAAACCCCCCTCCGGATCACTCTCAACTTTGAGGACCTCCTCGTCGAGAGTGTTGTTAGCGAGGGTGAAGACGGTGAGAGTCGCCCCGGCGATCCCGGACTGATTCTCGAGGGCCTTGACGGCTCCACGAATCGTTACTGTTTGGAGCGTCTTCTCTTCTGACTCTTTTTGATCCTGGGCTCGAGCCCGTTGCGGGAGGAAGAAGAGCGGAAGGAGAAGGACGAAAGGCAGGGTTAGAAGAAGCTCCCGACAGCTTGGGTGAGTCCTTGGTCCGGTTGTTTCCATGGATCGTCGACCTCCGGAGAATTTCTTGAGCTACGCAATGGATGAAAAGAGCCAGGAGGCCCTTGTTATCTCGGTCCTGATCCGTGTGTACGGAGGGCAGCTGGACATGATAGCGGATGAGAACAGGATCCGTAACTTTTGGACTCTGATCTCGTAGGAGATAACCTGGTGAGGTTCCAGACGGCCCAGGGTCAGATTGATCGGAGCCGAACAGAAACCCGTCGTAGTAACCCCCAAAAAGACGCCACATCCGGAGGTATCCAGACCATGAAGTCACCCCGATCTTCTCGCATCAGTGCGGGATTCTTGCTCGCTGTCACTCTTCTTTTTCCATTCCCGGTCTTCGCCAGCGGCGATAAGGAATCGGCGGCAAAAGGGGATGACAAGGCGAAGGTTGAAGAGGTCAAATTTGCCCGCATCAAGCTCTCAGGCGCGATGGATGAGGGGCTTGCCCCCACGGTGCCGTTCGGGCCGACGCCCCGGAATTTTCGGGGTGTCCTGGGTCTGATTGAGAAGGCGGGAAATGATCCCGACCTTGCCGGTGTGATTCTCGAAGTGAATGGCCCCGCGGTTGGTTTTGCCAAGGTTCTCGAGTTGAATCGAGAGCTTCGCCGGGTCAAGAAGAAGGGAAAGAAGCTCTACGTGCATGCGGAGGGGCTGGACGGAATCACCCTCATGCTCGGATCCATGGCGCATCGGGTTTCCATTCCCGAGAGCGGGTGGGTTCTCATGCCGGGGCTGTCCGCGGAGACGATGTACTTCCGGGAGCTCTTTGACATTCTTGGTATTCGGTTCGACGTGACCCATGTGGGCGCTTTCAAGTCGGCCTATGAGAACTTCGCCAAGGAGGAGATGTCAGACGAGCTGCGAACGGTTCTGGGGTCCATTCTGGATGAGTACTGGAGCACCATGGTTGGGCTCATTGCGGACGGGAGGGGTATTCCTCGGTCTGCAGTGGAAAAGGCCATCAACGATGGTTTTCAAACGGCTCGCGACGCCAAACGAATCGGCCTGGTCGATGCGGTCGAGTATGAAGATGAATTCAAGTCCTGGCTGAAGGATCAGCACCCGGGAAAGAAGATCAAGGTTCTTTCCAAGTACGGAGATGCAAATGAGGCCGAGCTAAATCTGGACAATCCGTTTGCTGTGTTTACCCAGATCGCTCAGATGATGAATTCCACGAACAAGAAGACGAAGTCGAAGGATCCCAAGATTGCTCTTGTCTATGCCGTCGGTCAGATTGCCACCGGAAAGAGCCAGATCGATCCTTTTTCGGGACAGTCATCTGTCATGGGATCGGACACGATGGTGGCCGCGCTGCGAAAAGCGACGGATGATGACACGGTCAAGGCAATCGTGATGAGAGTCGATAGCCCCGGCGGGTCGGGCCTTGCCTCGGACTTGATCTGGCGAGAAGTAATCCGGGCCAAGAAAAAAGGAAAGCCGGTCATTGTCTCCATGTCCGATGTGGCCGGTTCCGGGGGCTACTACATTGCGATGGCTGCTGACACGATCGTCGCCGAGCCAACCACGTTGACGGGATCGATCGGGGTTGTGTCCATGTTTCTTGACTTTTCTCGCGTCGTTCAGCGACTCGGGGTGAACATCGAGACGATTCGACGAGGAAGAAGCGCAGGGTTGTTTTCTCCCTACACCAGGAAGGATGCAGATGTGAAGCGCCGCTTTGCCGGCTTGATGCAGGATTTCTACAAGGACTTCGTAACGAAGGTGGCGGACGGACGAGGACGTGCCTACGACGAAATGGAACGAGTCGCTCGAGGTCGCGTCTGGACTGGACGCCAGGCAAAAGACATTGGCCTGGTCGATGAGCTCGGAGGCCTGGACCGAGCCATGGCGATTGCACGGGAAAAAGCTGGTCTATCGGATGACGTGGAGGTTCTGGAGCTTCCTGAGCCAAGGAACTTCCTGGAAGTCATGTCCGAGATGTTTGGCGGAGGTTTGATCTCCCTCGGGTCTTCTCCGTTTTCTGACAGCGGAGCAGCGGTTCTGGCCGCACTTCCCAAGGAGGCCCATGTCTTGATGGCAACCGATCAGGGCCGGGAGGTGATCAAGACTCTCTCGACCATGCTCAAGGTGGCCTCCACGGAGCAGGATCGAGTGCTTCTCATGGTTCCATTCAACATTATCGTCGAATGATACCGATAGAATAGGCTGCGGAAAACTGAGTTTGGGGAAAAAGGGGCAGAGAGCTGCGGGTTCTCTTGCCCCTTTTTCGCTGGACGGTCTTCGGGAATTCTTTCGGGTTGAAGTGAGTTTTGAACTCCTGTAAAACGGCTCTCTCATGACCGTGCGGCACCACAAGTTGGTGTCATTTCCCGTTGCCACCATTTGACTTGCTACCAAGGAGGTCACCCCACCCATGACGCGGAAGCACGGGATTTTCCTGTTGCTCGGTTTCGGGTTCTTGTTGTTTCTCTATGTCGATCTGAGGATTCGTTACGCCTCCGAACAACAACGACGTTCCCGAATTACCAAGCGAATGACCCAGCTCCGCCAATCGGACCAGGAACTGAAGAATCTGGTTCGTCAGGAGAGTCGGCGAAACGGGCGGACCGGGAAACGACTTTTTTTCACGGGTGGTATCGGCGAGGTCAAAGAGTTTCCCGAGCCTTTTGACCGGGAATTGATCGCTGTGGCCATGAAGGTTGCGGAGGATCTCGTCGTCGAGCGTGATCGATCGAAAAAACTTCGCCGTCGACAACGAAAGCAAGAGGCTGGAAAAGGCGATCAGCAGGATCCGAAAACCATAAAGCTTGAGGACGAAGAAACCGATCTTGGTCGAACCCTCAAGCTCGCTCCGGAACACGGAATCCGTGAGGCCGCGGCGCCCCTCTTAGCCGGTGATTATTCAGAGTCTGGGTT
>JAJDCM010000333.1 GCA_029260825.1 Planctomycetota bacterium
CGTGAGTTTTGTTCTTGAACAAGTCACCGGCTCGGAGATCTGAGTCCTTTCAGCCCGCAGGTAAGACGAATAATAAGTACGATTTCCCGTCCTATTCGTTGTCCTTCTTCTTCTCAAGGGCCTGCCGCAGGAGAGCGCCCAGGTTCAATCCCGAAGGTACTTCCTCGACTCGCTGTGTGACCACGTCGCTGACCTGTCCGATGTCTTCGGCTCCCAGGAGGAACCCCTGCTCGTCGAGCCGACTCAGGGAGAGTCGCCGGGCGGCAACGTCCATCGATTGGACGCGCACGGTGATTTCTTCTCCGACCTTGATCTCGTCTTCGACCTTGTCGATTCGTTCTTCGGCGACTTGGGATCGGTGCAAGAGTCCTTCCACACCTCGTTCCATCTCTACGAATGCGCCAAATTCGGTAATTCGAACTACTTTTCCATTGAGAATGATCCCGGTCATCAGGCGAGGTTTTGCGGCGACCCAGGGGTCTTCTTCGAGCTGCTTCATGCCCAGGGCGATTCGTTTTCCACCTTCTTTGATCTCGATGACGATGGCCCGAACCTTTTGGCCTACCTTGAGAACGCTTGAAGGATTCTGGACCCGGTGGTGGGAGATGTTGGAAACGTGGAGAAGGCCGGAGATGCCGTTTCCGATATCCACGAACGCTCCGAAGGATTCGAGCTTCTCGACCTTGCCCTCGAGGATGTTTCCCTCTTTGATATCTGCAAGAGCTTTTGCCCTTACTTTTCTCTGCTCTTTGATGAGGATCGATTTACGGGAGAGAACGACTCTCTTGCGTCGGCGGTTCTTTTCTCTTACTTCGCATTTCATCGTCTGGCCAACGAAAGCCGACATGTCCTTGACTCGATGAAAGTCGAGCTCCGATGACGGCATGAATGCAGAGATGGGACCGTAGTTCAGTTCGAGCCCGCCGGTGTTCATTCCGACGACCTGGGCGTCGACCACTTTTCCGACCTTGAGCTCCTCCCAGGCCTCCTCGAGCCGAGCGGCCTTGCGACTGAGCCTCCACAACCCGTCTTGAACGTTCAACCGGGTGAAGGAGAAGGTCTCACCGGGCTGGACAGGCTTTGCGAATTCGCTCTGGGCCAGTAGCCCTTTTCCTTGAGTCCCGAGATCGACGTGGACTTCGTCATTCTCGATCGACGTCACCGTCCCTTTGAGCATTTCCGGAACTTGCTCTTTGCTTCGTGCCGGATCCCGCCTGGGTTTCCCACGGTTGGAACTTCGATTCTTCTTGGGAGGAGCGGTGCCTTTGCCTGCTGGCTTGGTCGAGTCCTTGGCAGGACTCGAGGTGGCAGGCTCCTCCTTGGAGCTCGTCGAGGCCGCAGCTTGCGGGGAATCCGTGCCAGTCGCCGCCTCTTTCGCGCTGACCGGGCTCGTCGCTTCTTTCGGACTCACAGCGGTTTCCGGCTGAGCCTGGGTCTCTTCCCGTTCCGATTCTGGGTTACTCATAGCTTCGCGTACTTTCGTTAAAACAGGTCCTTGGATATCTCGGTGGGCTGATTTTGACTACCTGAGATACCCAACTGATGGCGTCCAATCAAGATAGCATCGGGATCAAGGTTTCAGATTGGAGCGATATTGCCCCCAGTTTGCCGTAGAAGGGGGCCTGCATGAGAAGGTGTCACATTCCCGTCAAAAAAAATTTCCCCTCCTTCGTCCATTTTCTTTGCCCCCAGGACAAGGATCGGGTGCCCATCAAGAGAAGAATCACCTTCGACTCGGCTTGAGAAGGAGTCATCGGGGGCGGAGTGCCCGAACGATTTTTGGATCGTTCGGGCCCCGATCTTCAGAACTTCCTACTTCAGATATTCGAATTTGATGTGGCCGGCCGAATCGATCCGCTCGGGCTCAGAATGAGGCTCGGTGATCCTTTCGGTCTCGATGATCTCAATGATCTTGCCGTCTCCATCTTTGCGCACCACGGTCTCTTTGGTGTACCTCACCACAACACATCCACTCAGCAAGAAGGTCAAGGCTGCAAGGAGGGATAGGACTGTCTTGGTTCTTTTCATTTTGGTCTTCCTTTTGGTTGTTGCCGATTTTTGTCTGCCTGATTCATTCCACGAGCTTCAGAATCGGACTTCGCAGGAGACTATCAAGTTTCTGCCCGCCTCGTTTTGTCCGGATCCATGGATGCGATAGTCCTTGTTGGTGATGTTCTCCAGGGCGGCAGAAACCGTGATTGCCTCATTCGCCTGGTAGCGAGTGCGCAAGTTCAGAGTCGCCCAACCGGGAGTTCCCCCCGGGGGAATGCGTTCGGTGTCGGATTGGTCCCGCAGAGAGAGTCGGCTCTGGTCGTCGGCGAATCGAGTGAATGCTTCGAGCCAAAGACCCGTGTTTTCGGGCTGGAGCCTTGCTCCTACGATGCCGGAAAGGGGCATGAGCCGATCGATAGGCTTATCCACCTTTTCTCCCGAAGGAAATTTAATCTGATCGACCTTCCCGCTTTGCCAGCCGATTGCCCCAAAGATCGACCATTCCCGATCGATCGGATAGCTCGCTTCCGCCTCGATCCCGGCCACGTACCCATCTCCGATGTTGTCTTTTTGAACGACCGGAGTGTTTTCTCTTACTTCCCCCGTGGGGGACGCGACGATCAGATCATCAATGAACGTGTAGTATCCGGTGAGTTTCCCGGAAAGCCCCTCTGAATCGGCTTTGACCCCGACCTCGAGGGTCAGGAAGTTTTCCGGATCCAGGTTCTGGGTCGGGACTTCAAAGACACTGGTCGAGTCGAAGCTCGTCAGGTCGTGAACGGTGGGAGATCGAAACCCCTGGGAGGCACCGAAGAAGATCCTCCAGTCTTCGCCGTGCACGGGAGCACTTCCCCGGAGGCTGCCGACCGCATTGCGAAAAGTGTCGGTAATCGAGATCACATTGCCCGGTGTCGTCGGATCGCTTCCCGGCACCTCCGGGTTGTCTACTCGATCCGCATCGACTCTTGCGCTGGTCAGGCGAACACCGGCCACCCAGTCGATGCCAAGAAGCGAGAATTCGTTCTGAGCAAAGAACCCAAGGAGGCTCGAATCGGCTTCATCCCCGAGCGGACCCTGGATGTCGGTCGAGTCGTAAGCGCCACCCCGATAATTGTCCCGAAAACTATTGATCGAGTCATAGTAGTAGTCGGAGCCGAAGGTCCAGAGTCCAAGGGGTGTTTCCTTTTCAGCCTGGAGGATGGCTCCCCAGGTGTTCACGTGAAATCCGGATAGGTCTCTCCGTCCGCCGCTGCGCAATCGATCCCGCTTTTGCTCCTGGCGTTGAAAAGAGAACGTCAATGTAACCCGGTCGAGGAATGAGACCGGTTCATCCAGTGTCCAGCGGGAGTAGGCAAGATCTCTCTGTTGATCAAGATCTCGCCTGAGCTCCGGTCCGACGGTCGTTCCGTGGAAGGATTTCGACCTCACGGTTCGGTGAGTTCGGGGGACATCATCCTGGCTCGAGTGTTGATAAAGAAGGGTCCACTGGAGCTTGTCGGTGGGGAAGAGGTCAAACCTCAGGTCGGCATCGAACTGATCGTAGGCAGTGTTGGCAAGATCACGGCTGCCGCTTCCGGCGGTGAGATCCCCGAAGGATTTCATGGAGACTCCACCGACGAAGCCGAGTGATTCTCCCTGGTTGCCTTCGAATTCCACTCGCTCCGTGAACGAATCCTCGGCGGTTGAGTAACGGGCGAAAACCCGTCCGCCAAGATGAAGCCCCGGCTCGTACGAGAGTCTTTTTCGAGTGAGGGCGTTCACCGCACCTCCGACCGCGTCACTTCCATAAAGTACGGATGCCGGTCCGTAGATGAGCTCTAGCCGTTCGAGCCCAAGATGATCGACGGTGCTCCAGTACTGGTTGGGCCCGGATCGAAACGTGGAGTTGTTGAGTCGTATTCCATCGATGAGGAAGAGGTTCCGGTAACCCGTAAACCCCCGGATGAAGGGAGATCCCTGTCCCTGGGCTGTTTTCTGGACAAGTACCGACGGGACATCTTGAAGTATTTCGGGTGTGGAACGGGACTGCTGGTTCAAGGCAATCGTGTCTCGATCGAAGACTCGCCCGGAGTTGGGGAGAGTAAAGAGTGGAGATTCGCGGCGGGTCGCAGTGACCACGATTTCTTTGAGGACGGTGGGTTTTGGTTGCGGGTCCAGAGGCCCGCTCTCGGCCCGCTCATTCTTTTCGTCCGGTGGGTCAGATGGAGGCTGTCCTTGTCCGAAGGAAGGGGCGCTGAAGACTTGTGGGAGAAGGAGTCCGGCAAGGAGGAGACTCTTCCGGATGCTTGGCAGCTTCATTCAACCCTCAGTCCGTGAGCGAGAATCGGATGGGGATCTCGATCAGATCCTCGATTTCCTTACCGTCGCGTATGGCCGGTTTGAACTTCCAGAGTCGTACGGTCGCCCGTGCTGCATCGTCCAGGATTCGCTGCCCCGAAGAGGTTGCAATTTCTGTGGCCGTGACGACCCCAGCAGGGGATATGGTCGCTCGAAGGATAACCACGCCCTCGAGTTGTCTTCGCCTGGCCGATCGCGGGTATTTGGGGGCGGGTTGGTTTGAAAGCGGAGCCGAGGGAATCAGGACGGAGGTCAGGACCCGGGGCTTTACTTTTTCTACCAAAGCGGTTGTGAGAGCGATCGATTCAGGAGAGATCGGATTGGCTTTGGATTTTTCCGGTCGATCAAAATGGATGGCGAAGGATTCCGGGAGTCGGGCGGTGGGGAGCCACATCTTGAGAGGAACTTGATCCACTTCGGTGAACTTCCGGGGGGCGCCAGGGGGCGACGGTGGCTCCTCGGGTTCGTCGGTAAGCTCCGGTTCGAAATCGAATTGATTCTCGGCAAGCTGCCAGGGCTCCTCCGGAAGAATCTGAAGCTTCGCCTCGGCGAGCTGGGTGATTTCTTGATCAAGGCTCCACCCGATTGGAGATGTCACCAAAGGGGGTTTTGAATCTTCGGATCGGGCCCGGGGGGACGAGAATGCCACGTTCCAAAGAACTCCCATCGTGACCACATGCAACAGAAAAGAGCCCACAAGTAACCGGTGGACGGGCCTTTTGGGTGGTTCCCTCCGCCGTCTGACCAGATATTTGTCAGTAGTTCTTGTTTCTAAGCTGTTCATGGGCCGAGTTTTGTGGAGATTCTGTTCCTGGAAAAGGACGCTCCCAACACGATACTAACGGAGCTGATGTTGGAAAGGTTCAGGAATTCTCGGACCTATTCTAGTTTTTCGAGGCTTCCTCGCCAGAGTGGCGGGGACCTTTCTCCTGGCCAAAAAGTGTAAATTGGTGGTCGCAAGCTGCCAGAGAGCCGTTCTGAAGACTCGAGATGATTGTTGGACTCAAAACAACCCAACTTGCCTGACGATCCCCTCTATCGGGAAACCTATCAGGAGCTTCGCCGGATCGCCGACCGATACATGGGGTTGGAACGCCGGAACCACACGCTTCAGGCCACCGCCCTGGTGCACGAGGCGTGGGTGCGCATCGGCCAGGGGCCGGATCAGGAGGTTGATCGAGAACATTTCCTCGCCACCGCGGCTCGAGCCATGCGAAACGTATTGATTGATCACGCTCGAGCCCACCGCGCACAAAAAAGAGGGGGAGGGGTTCTGGCCTTGACGCTGGATTCGGTCCTTGACGCCTTTCAAGAGTCGGATGTGGATCTTCTCGAGCTCGATCAGGCATTGGATCAACTGAAAGAAAACGATGAAGAACTGTCTCAAATCGTTGAGCTGCGGTTCTTTGGTGGACTCACGGAACAAGAGACCGCCGACATCCTTTCGATTTCAAAGAGAAGCGTTTCTCGTGGTTGGACCATGGCGAGAAACTGGCTTCGTGCCGCTCTTTCTCCAGGTGGCGGATCGTGAGTACGGATCAATGGAAGCTAGCCCGGAGCATTGCGGAGGCGGCACTTGATCTTGTCGGAGATGATCGATGCCGGTTGATCAAGGATCGCTGCGGGGAGGATGAAGAGCTCGAGTCTGCGGTTCGCATTCTGGTGGGAGATGATGAGTCTAACTCCACTTTTCTCACCCCCCCGGACCCGGGCAGGGTCAAGTCGAGTTTTTCCGGAGCTCTCTTCCGGGATCGGATCGGTGCGTATCGAATCCGGGGAGTTCTCGGTCGGGGCGGGATGGGGACGGTCTTTGAGGCCGAGCGGGACAACCCGCGTCGTACCGTTGCTCTCAAGATGATGAATCCGGGGAGTTCGTCGTCGAGTTCGATCCGGCGTTTTCGTCTCGAGACGGAGGTGCTGGCCAAGCTTCGTCATCCAGGGATTGCCCAGATTTACGAAGTTGGCGCTCTTGAGGAGCCATCAGCTGACCCGGTCCTCTATTTCGTGATGGAATACGTTGATGATGCATCGAACCTCATCGATTTCGCGAAGAAGAAGAATCTTTCTCCTGAAGATCGGATTCGACTTTTCTTGAGGGTTTGTGGCGCGGTCCAGTACGGACACGAAAAAGGTGTCATTCATCGGGACATCAAGCCAGGGAACATCCTGGTGAACGGGGCTGGCGACCCCAAGCTGATCGACTACGGAGTGGCTCGGATGAGAAACGCGGAGCCCTCTCTCAGAACAACCGATGAAGAACGGGCGCACATCGTCGGGACCCTCTTGTACATGAGTCCGGAGCAGCTTTCCGGAGACACGTCCGATGTTGATGTGCGAACGGATGTCTACGCCCTCGGCGTTTGTCTTTTTGAGCTTCTTCTGGATCGGACTCCCCATCGTTTTCGATCCGACTCGATTCCCGAGGCTCTGCGAACTCTGACTCGGGATCCTCCCAGCGCTCCTCGATCCATCAACCCGGATCTTCCGGTCGAGCTGGAGTGGATCCTCCTCAAGATCCTGAGCCATGACCCGGCGAAGCGCTATGCCTCCGCTCTTGACGTCGCCTCCGATCTGAAGCGGTTTCTTGCTTTTGAGCCGGTCGAGGCCGGACCGGAGACTCGATGGTATCGACTTCGAAAGTTGGTTCGTCGCAATCGGGTTGTGGTGGGGAGCGGCGTTTTTATTTTGTTATCCATGGTCATTCTTCTCGTCGTTATCAGCCTCAATCTGGCAAGAGAAAAAGAGCTTCGAAAGACGGCCAATACGGAAAAAGAAAGAGCCATTCGCGAGGAACGTCGAGTTCAATTCGTGAGTGACTTTCTGCTCGATATGTTTTCCCGGGTCACTCCTTCTCAGGAAGAAGGAGTGGATGTCCTGATGGTCGAAGTGCTCGATGAGGCCGCCGCGTTGGTCGAGGTAGAACTCAAAGAGGACTCGGAGCTCGAGTTCAGAGTAAGAGAGGCGCTGGTTCACGCCTACACCAATATTCTGAAGTTTCATCGAGCCGAACCGCAGATTCGCCGTTGCCTTGAACTCCTCAACGAGCGGGAATCTGTGCCGGATGGCCAGGTGCACGATCTGATGCTGACCCTCGTTGCCAACTACCGTCATCAAGGGAGCTTCGAGGCGGCAGCTTCGCTTGGCAGAAAAGCCCTGGACCGGGCTCTTCCTGATTCGGTCGCGGCGATCGAGGCCAGGGCACAGCTAGCCTTCGTGAGCCTTGACCAGGGGAACCTTGAGGTCGCAGAGGCGGAGCTGCATGAAGTCTTGTCGTGGTATCGGGAGCATAGTCATCCTTCTTCGTCGGAGCTGGTCATCGCGGTGAAGAACATGGTGGCCCTCAAACTAGCCCTCGGGAAACTCGAGGAATGCGAGGAAATGGCACGCTATGCCGTTGAGGCGACCCGATCTCTGTTCGGGAGTGAAAGCTGGCGTACCGCGTCATCACTGAACACTCTTGGTTCTGTTCTCAAGAGAAAAGGAAACTACGAAGAAGCAGAGACTCTCTACGAACAAGCATTGAGGCTTCGGGAGGCGAGTTTTGGAGGTCATCACTATTTGACTCTGATCTCGCAAAACAACCTCGCGTCACTTCTCATGGAAAAGGCAAACGAAAAGAAGAACCTACCTGAAGCTGAAAGGTTGCTCCTTGACCTTGCCAGACGACTTTCCGAGCGAGAAACCGTCGATCCCGGGTTGCTCGCCGGGCTGAGCAATCTGGGTTGGCTTCTTCTTGATCAATCTCGGGTCGAAGAAGGAGTGGCTGTCTTTCGGGATCTTGTCTTGATCTCGGAAAAAGCAAGGGAGAGATACTGGCGACAGGGCTTCTTTCTGCGGGGCTATGGAGTTGCCTTGCTTCGCAATGGTCAACCGGAGGAAGCCGAGGCTCAATTCCTCAAGGGCTACGAAATAGTGAGTGGGATTCTTGGGCCGGATAACCGCCATTCCAGGAGAATCGCTGGATCTCTTACAAGCCTCTACCGATCAACCGGAAAGCCGAAAAGTGCCGAGATCTGGGCGGCGAAAATGTAGCGCGCCTCGAGCTCCTGGGTAGAAAAGGGACCAACACCAGGTCGAAAAGAAGAGATATGAACGAACTATTGATCACCCTGTGGCTGCTCTTTGCCCCTGTTTCTTCTCACGAGTCTCTTCCTCGAGCCTGGGGGCCGGAACAGGCGACCGGGCGGCCGGATACGAGGTTGGCGGGCGATTTTCCGACGGCCTGGGCTTCCGCTACAGAAGACGATGAAGAGGAGTGGCTTGAGCTTCACTACGAGACGGCGGTCACTCCGGCGGGAATTCGGATTCATGAGAGCCATAAGCCGGGAGCCGTCGCCGTCATCTTCCTTTTCGACGAAGAGGGGGATTCGGCCGAGGTCTTTCGCGGTATGGATCCTACACCTCGCTCGGCCGGAAAGGGTGTTTCTCTGATCCCGATCCACACGGACGTCAAGACAAGGCGAGTCCGCATCGAGCTGAAGTCAAAGGAGGTCAAGGGGTGGAACCAGATTGACGCGGTCGGGCTTCATGGGGTGGACGGGTCCTTACAATGGGCGACTACGGCTTCGTCGAGCAGCACGTACGCTGACCTTGCGACTCCTCATGAATTGCGGTCATTCAAGAAGAAACCAGCCTCTCCATCTGCCGAGCTTGCCTTCGAGGAGGAGTCGCCCGCGGAGACTCTTTTTTCATCCTTCGTCACGTTGCGAAGGAGCGGGGCAAACAAAGAAGGGCTACAACAGCTGGCCGCGGAAATATTGGGATTGCAGCGCCGGGGATTTTCACGGCGAGTTCGTCCGGATCAGGGATTCTCCGGGCGATGG
>JAJDCM010000334.1 GCA_029260825.1 Planctomycetota bacterium
TAGTTCCATTCCGGCTGACGGCTATTTCCTGGCCGCCGAGGGCACTTTCACTCTGAATGGCGCCACGCCTGATCTCACCACCAGCATCAACTTCGAGAACGGTGACAACCTAACTCACCTCCTTGTGACCGGCTTCACCGGAGCCAACGGAGACGATCTGGACACCAACGATGACGGCACTTTGGACGTCACTCCCTGGACCACGATCGAAGATCTCATCGCTCAGATCGAAGAAGCCAATCCTCCCGCAGGCACCGAGTTCCATTATGGCCCTCCGAGCGTCGGCCCGGATGGAAGCTTTGTTCCTGGCCACATTTTCCGCTGCGCCAACGGTTCAGGCGCCTGGGAGATCGGCATCTTCGACCCGACTGTTGGCGTTGACACTCCCGGCGAAGCCAATCCGGCTCCGAGCATCAACACCCAACCCGTGGGCACCACCGTTTGTGCTGGCGCAGCCGCAAACTTCAGCGTTGTCGCCGTAGGTGGAACCCTTACCTATCAATGGCGTGTCGGTGGAATTGACATCGTCGACGGCGGAAGCGTCTCTGGCGCCACTACCGCTGACCTGACCATTGACCCCACGGTCATTGGCGATGCCGGAAACTACGATTGCGTCGTCACCAACGGTTGTGGAAGCACCACCAGCGATTCCGTTGCTCTGATCATCGGCGGTTCAACGACAGTTGATACTCAACCCACCGACGCTTGCACTTTCGATGGCGCAGGAGCCACCTTCTCGCTGGTCGCAAGTGGTCTTGATCCCTTCACCTATCAATGGCGAAAAGACGGCTTCGATCTTGTCGATGGTGGCAATATCTCTGGTGCCACCACCGCCATGCTGACCATCAATCCCGCCACCGCGGGAGATGCCGGCAACTACGACTGTAACGTCACCAGCGGCTGTGGACCCGTCACCAGCAACGCTGCCGCCCTCACCGTCAAGGGCGCGGTTCCCACGGGACTCGTGATCAACGAGATTCGTATCGACCACTCAGGTACGGACGACGACGAGTACTTCGAGCTCGCCGGCGATCCGAACACCTCCCTTGATGGTCTTTACTACGTGGTCATCGGTGACGCGACCCCGGAACAAGGAATCATCGAGACAGTCATCGACTTGAGCGGTTTCACCATTCCAGCGGATGGTCACTTCCTCGCTACCGAAGACACCTTCACCCTAGCTTGCGCTGATACCGCGGACATGACCCTGTTCGGCGGCGTCCCCGGCGGCATCAACTTCGAGAACAGCGACAACGTCACCCACATGCTAGTTGCGGCCTTCATCGGCATCCTCGATTCTGACATCGACGCAACGGATGATTGTGTTCTCGATTCGACCCCATGGTTCTCGGTTCTTGACGAACTTTCTCTGAAAGAATCAGATCCGCCCGACTGCTTCTACTCAACCACCGTCGTCGGTCCTGATGGGGCCTTCGTTCCGGCTCATGTCTATCGCTGCCCGGATACCACCGGGACCTGGCAGATCGGATCCTTCGGCCTCTGCGAATCCACGGAATCTCCGGGTTTTGTCAATCCTGCCGACGTCCGAAAGGGTAACGTCAATGGCGCGGTTGGCCAGATCACCGATGTGTTGTTCCTCAACGGTTCGTCGGGCGCGGGCAACGGACGCGAAGTCGATCTCAGCATCGCCGTCGACCCGTTCTCCCTCGACCTCACCGGGACTCCTTCGAACCCGACGAACGCAAACTACGTCATCTACCTCTGGGCTAACACTGCCGGAACGGAAGAGATTCTTCCTCTTGGCGTGGGAACCATCGGCTTGCCGACCCCGATCACGGGCAACTCCCCGCAACCGTTGAAGATTGCCAAGACCTTCCCGAACGCGGTTTTGGGTGCTCTGAACTGGCCGTTTGCCCTCACCCCGGCGCCCGCCAACCTGGCAAACCTACCTGGTGGTTCTGTACCCATCACCGGAACGGTTTACGCACAGGGCCTCATCCGTGACAGCGGATCTCCTCACGGTGTGGTCGCAGTGACCAACGGATTCATCATCAATCTGAACCCGTAGTCACCGCTTCTTTGCTCATAAGAAAAACCGGTCTCCCAGAAATGGGGGGCCGGTTTTTTTATGGCCGGGGCATTTTTACTTTCCCCTGAGAGAAGGCCTGGTCCGTTTCCCGGCGTAGCCGGTTCACATCCTGCAATGCCAAATTCAACCCGTCAGCGAAGAGAGGGAGGTTATTTTTTCTCCGCTTTCGCATCAGCTGCCTTGGCCTTGGCCTTTGCCTTGGCCTCAGGCTCCGCGGCCTCTTTTTCAGCGCTCGCGGCAGCTGGCTTCTTCTCTGCAGGAGGGGGCTCTGGCACATCGTCCACAAGCTCTTCGCGGTAAACAAGAAACAACTTCGAGCAAAGTACATCCTTGAAGAACTCTCGACGGAGGATGCCGTGAATGAACGTTGGTGCGTCCACCTCTGCTTCGAGCTCCACGACGGGAACACGACAGGAAATCAGAAGCTCTTCTTCGCCGTTCTTGCGAATCACATAGATCAGACCCGTTGGATCCTTCGAGACTCCTCGTCCCTTCGGATTGAACCGGACCAAGATGTTCTTCGTACCCGGTCCACTTCGGCCAATCCATTCCAGGCGGCAAACAACCCCCCGTGATTCGGTTTTTGCCTTCGCGCCTGGAGGGTCCGCCATCTCGATCGGAGTTACCTCGCAAGGCATCGCACGTACTCGCAGATCGGCCAAACCTTCAGGGAATCCTGCCTCACCCCAAGCTTCCACCATTTCGATCTTCTGAGTTGCTAGTTGAACGAGGTCAACAGTTGCCATCTTTCGTCTCCGATTCGCTGAAAAACAGTCGGTGAATGAAGGCCCAAACTTCCATGAATTGGCCCCAGCTTCCAGAAAGGATGAAGTCGGGACCTACACACCCCACTCGATCAACAAGATCGAAAATAGGAACGTCGACATGAAGAACGCCGCCGCTCGGGGAGCCTCGGAAAATGGCCTTCCATAACTACCGCGCCAGCTTGAGAATACAAGAGCTCAACCGGCTCCGCAGGAGAAAAGACGGAATGCTCCTCTAAAATCAGTGCAGCAAACAACTTCCGATATTTTTCCATGGGTGTCTGTAACGAGACCGAAGAACCCGCCTCAGCCGACCCAAAACTCGAGCGACTCCAGGCCGGCTGATGAACCCCCGAGCAACGGCCATCTCAAGCTCCAGATTCCGGCTGTGTTCGCGAAGAGAATCTCGTTCCGCCTCAAGGATTCGGGCATGTTTCTTGAGCTCTGCCGCGTCCTGTGTCTTTTCCGATTCATGAAGACGTTGGTGAAACTCTCGAAGCTCCTCGTCTTGAATATGGGAGCGAACTCGGGCCGAAACACCCGTCACCACCACCCTCTTGATTCGTAGACGAAGAGGAGGTCCCTGATCGACCAGGCTGTTCATGAACCGCAAAGATTTTGTCTCTCCCGTAACAACCCCATACACCCTTCCAATCCGAATCTCCTCTCCCCCGAGAGAAACGACAGGTCCCAGGGCACCGATCTCCTTTTCGTCCAGAAAGACCCGGCCACCGAGCAGGACATCTGTTTCCTTCGTCATGACCGGAATCCAAACCGCAACCTCAACCGGCCCCGGAGGAACGTTGGTCAGGTCGAGATCGACCTCGGAGAGTCCCGGGCCAAGGATCGCCATGTCCGGCCCCTGCCGCTGAACATCACCCGTTACCGATTGCCATTCCCATCCAGTTGCGTCTCGAACCACTTGCCCCGGGATCGGAGGAGGCGACCCGGCATCCAAATCGATCACCTCGACTCGTTGAAGACGCAAAGTGTAAGGAAGACCATCCTCTCTTCCCAGGTTTTCGATCCCGAGAGTCGCGCCGTCTCGAGAAAGCTCCACCGGAACGTCAACCTGCCGGAGTTCATCGGTTCCTCCTGCGGAAAAGGGGCCAACCCCTCCGACCACTTCACCATCCAGCGTGATCCGGCCGCCAAACACTCCACCTTGTTCATCGCTTCGCACGGGCACGATCAATCGAAGCAAACGTCGCCCGGTGCCGAGAGGACCGAGCACATACTCGACGCGGCACCTCCCGCCCGCCTTGAGAACAAGGTCGTCATCTTCACGAACCACATTTCCGCTGCGGGTGATCGCCGCTGTAGCAGGCTGACCGTGCACCGCGGCTCCGGGGCCGTTCCTTCGCTGCTGGATAAGCTCTCGGTAGGTCGCTTCCATTTCTTTCGCATTCTCCTCGATGGTTCGGACCGAACCATCCGGCCATTTGAGTCGGTCGAGAAGAGTGGGATCCTCGACAAAAGACGCAAGCTTTCTCATGAGATCCGTTGCGTCCCCGCTCGCAAAATGAAAACCACTGACTCCATGCCGCACCAGCTCCTTCATTCCGCCTCGATCACTCACAACACAAGGAATGCCCGACTGGGCCGCCTCGTGCACCACGAACGGGGAGTTCTCATTCCAGATCGAGGGAACGACAAGAACATCGATCGCCCGGTGCACTCGATCAAGGTCCCGGGACGAAAAGGCACCCAAGAACCGAACATTCAATCCCTCGGCTTGCCCCTGCAACAGAAGGTGATACGGATCCTTCTTTGGATCAAAAGCTCCGTAGATCCGTAGCTCGATCCCTCGGTTCCCAAGCATCCTCAAGGCCTCGAGCAAGACGTGGACACCTTTGTGGTGGACAAGCGCTCCTATGTAGCCAAACCGAATCGATGAATCATTCCGGTCTGGCCGAACCGATCCTGGCGACCGGGGAGGAAGACCGTAAGGAGAATAACGGAGATGATCTTCCTGAAATCCGGAATCGATGAGCTTCTGCCGGAGAAAACGGCTGGGTGCCAGAGCAAGATCGGCTTCCTGATACGCACGAATAACCACCGCGGGGCGTCGTCGAATATCCCCGATTCCCTGCCAGAGTTTTCTGCGCGAAGGAGTGATGGGCTCCCCACGGCGCTCCCCCCGTTCGAGTTCATCCAAAACAAGGGGACGACTCCTTTCAAGGAGGGTGACTCGCTCTATCTGGGACAATGAAAAATCGAGGGAGCAGGGAAAGCAACCGGCTCCCATGTTCCCCTCACAGAGAACACCATTCGGACGGATCAATTGCACCCGAGGACAGATACTCCAGTAATCGTGACAGTGAACGACTGTAGGAATATTGAGAGCCCGACACTGGAAAACCATCCCTGCCGACAGGTGCAAGAGATGCTGAAAATGGACCACATCCGGGCGCTCCGCCGCCAGCACCTTCCGAAAGACGGCGTCAATCCTGGGCTCGATGTACGCCTCCGAAAGACGCTCATGCTGAAGCCGATGAGAAACGCGCCAGACAGATAATTTTTTATATTCTTCTTTCCTCAGGGAGAACTCCGGTGTTCCGTCCCCGAAGTCAGGGGATCGAGTCAGGATGGAGCAATGATGACCGCGCCCCTGGAGGGAAAGCGCAAGGTGCAAGCAATAGAGCTCGGCTCCCGCCGCCGACTCCGGCGGAAACCCGTGAACGACGCTCAAGATGCGAAGTCGAGACGCTGAAACGGAGCCAGGTTTCATGGCCGGCTCCCGCCATCGCAAAAAGATCTCGCCGTCATAAGAAGGTTCCTGAAGACTGGTAGGATCGTTGGGCGGACGAGTTGAACTCTTTCTCTAGCCGAGAAGCCATTAGACCACGGAGACTTCCGGGCCACAAGCGCGTCAAGCGCAGCGCCCAACCACTCGACCCGGAAGAATTGAAAGTCGAGTCCTTGACCTTGCTTTCATCTCTTCCGCCATCTAAGGTGAATTCATCGAAATGAAAACATCCTCGGGCGGACGACCTGGATCCCCCTGCGGGTCTCTTCCGGAGGAATGTCGACCCCAGGGGAGTGGCAATGCACGAAAACGACTCTTTGGTTCGTTCCACCCGACAGATCCTGAACGAGCGGATCGCCCATCATTCGATCGAAAAACCACGGGGTTACGCCCAGCACCGCCCCGTCGAGGTCTACCTACAAGTCGCTTCGGCGTGCAATCTTGACTGCTACATGTGCTCGGAACACCTGAGGCCTCAGGAACACAAACACGGGAGAGGCCTCGTCTCCATGCCTCGGGAGATTTTTCGCAAGATTGAGGAGGAGATCTTTCCCTATTCAAGCAAGCTCACGTTCGGCGTGGGAGGTGAACCCACGATCTCCAAGGACTTCTTTAGCTTCCTTGAGCGGGGCGCCGCCGCACAGCAAGAAATCCATCTAACCACCAACGGAACTCGGATTGACCGGGAGGAAATTGCACGAAACGTATCCTTCGTGCAACTATCCCTCGACGCCGCCACCCCAAAAACCTACGAGCGCATTCGTCTTGGATCAACCTGGACCAAAATGCGGTACAACCTCGATCAGTTCAACAAGCATCGAGACAGCGACTCCTCAAAGCGCTGTCATCTCACCCTTTGTTTCGTGCTCATGAAAAGCAACATCCAGGAGCTACCCGATTTCGTTCGTCTCGCCAAAAAGGTGCGGGCAGACGCCGTTTACGGCCAGCATGTGATCCCGATCACAGAGGAAGGAAAAAGGGAGTCCCTGATCGAGGAGCCCGAGCGCTACAACCGCTACCAGGACGAGGCCCGTCAACAAGCGGACCATCTCGGAGTCCCCCTCCAGATTCCGAATCCCTATCCGGTCTCGGGAGATCCAAAAGACTCGTTCGACGCCATTTCTTCGACAAAGAATGACGACGAGCCCCCTCTCGAACTCCCGCCGCCTCACGCTCACTACAAGATCCCCTGCTGCCTACCCGCGAAATCCGTCTACATCCTTTATGACGGCCGGGTCTATCCCTGCTGCCACCCCTTCGCTCACCAAAAAATGCAACTTGGAGACTTGAAGGAGCAGAACTTTTCCGAGATCTGGAATAGCTCATCCTACCGCAACCTTAGATCGGGAATCGTTACCGGCGATGCACCACTGATCTGTCGGAAATGCTCCCTCGTTCACAGCCCACCTCCGGCGTTCGAGGATCCGGACGAGATGCAAAGAAGCCCGGATGTGCATGGCTACTATGAAAGCCGTGAGCTCGACCCGGATTCAACAGTCCAGCTGGAGCTCTTCGAGCAAATGGAAAAATCAGGACTTCTCGCGTACGTTGAAGACCTTTCCCGGCATGCGCTGAACCTGGAGCGGGAACGCTCATCGACTCGAAAGTTGCCGGTCACCGCGGAACCTCCTTCCCCGGAGCTTCAACAGGCGATCGACATCTTGACCCGGGAGCGCCCGCACCTGTTCCAGCAAATCGAAAGCCTGGAAAAGGAAAGGTCCGTGCTGATGAAGCAAATCGAGCTTCTTCACCACAACCGCGACAACAGGGCAAGCAGCCCGTTGACAGGGTCAGATTCCGTCCAGGGCAGTCCTTGATCAACGGACTGCTGAGGCGATTCAACCGTTCGGTGGATGGGTTCCCCTGATACCTGGCGGTATCTATTCTTTCTCTCCCTCCCCGTTGATCATTTCTCGGCCGATCCGCGGAGCACCTATCCAGTTGAATAACCCGTGGTTAGGAGCATCCACCACGCCCCCACCCGGCCGGCCCCCCAACGAAAAGGACAAGTTCTTTGTTGATTACGGACGTAATCCTCGTATGATCACACATGTAGTCATGATTACGACAGTAGTCCATCGCGAACTGGACCCATTCTGGAGCATAGATCAGTGACAAACCCAGGCATCTCGGACGCCCAGTGGGAGATCATGAATGTGATCTGGGCGAGCCATCCCATCACGGCAAGCGAAGTCATCGAGAAGCTTCAGGGCCACAACGATTGGAGCCCCCGCACCATCAAGACCATGCTCGGTCGCCTTCTCAAGAAAGGAGTGTTGACCCATGACGTGGAGGGGAAGCGATATCTGTATCGCCCGGCTCTCACGAAGGAAGAGTGCATCCACACCGCGTCGGAGACTTTCCTCGGCCGGGTCTTCGGAGGATCTGTAGGCCCCATGGTCGTGAATCTCGTTCGCAACGCCAATCTCTCAGCGGACGAAATCGATAAGCTTCGATCCGTTCTGGAAGACAAGGAGCGGGGAAAAGACTCATGATGAACTCGACGACTCTGGCTCCCTTGTGGCAATGGCTGATCCAGGCAACTTTTCAAGCGTCAGTAGTGATCGTTCTCGTGCTCTTCATTCAACGGGCTTTGAGGCGGTTCCTTTCTCCGCGATGGGGTTACTTTCTCTGGCTCCTGGTTGTTGCCCGTCTAGTGCTTCCTGTCGGACCGGAAAGTCCCATCAGTGTCTTCAACTTGACCCCGTCTCTTTCGGCGGGGATCGATGAACCGCCAATCTCACTGCCGTCCATTGCGGCCCAGGTCTCCCCTGTACGCGCAATCAACGCTCCATCCAAAGAAGCCGGCATGGACTGGAAAGCGTGGTTCATCTTTGTCTGGCTTGGAGGCGTCGTATTCCTTTCGGCAAAGACCATTGCCTCCTATTTCATAGCCCGCTTTCGCTGGCGCGGCATGAAGCCCATTCCATGCTCCAAAGTCCATGACGCTCTTTCGAACACCTGCAAAACCATGGGTGTGCACAAGCCCCCCACCATTCACGAAGTCAAGGGGCTCTTCAGCCCGAGCCTCATCGGAATCTTCCGCCCAAAATTACTTCTTCCCCAAGATCTTCGACACCATCTCGAAAAGCAGGATCTCGAGCTCATCTTTCGTCATGAGCTTGCGCACCTGAAACGAAATGATCTTCTGGTCAATGGAATTCTCTCGCTCTTTCGAAACCTCCACTGGTTCAACCCCCTCATCTGGCTCGCCTACTGGCGTTGCCGCATGGACCAGGAGCTCGCGTGCGATGAGGTTGTTATCGCCAAGATGAACGGATCGGAACGGAAGAACTACGGGCTCACGATTCTCAAAGTCCTCGAACAAATGGCAAGACCCCGTGCCCTACCCGGCGCGGTTTCCCTACTCACCGAGAAAAAGGAAATTGAGAGGAGAATCAACATGATCTCAAATTACAAAAAGAAGCCCGTGTTCACTGCCCTTGTCGGCTGTCTGGTCTTTCTCGGACTTGGAGCAGTCGCCCTTTCCGGCCCAACTCAGGTTGCAGCCCACGACCCGGGAAAGAAGGATTGCCAGGGTTGCGAGTCCCACACAACCATTGAAATCCACAACGGGCACCATCTAAAAGTCCACGAGAGCCACCCGGTCCCCCACCGGGAGAAAGCACACAACAGCCACCTTCACGAGGTAATCAGCCATCTCCTGCAAAAACTCCATCAGAGTCACGGTCATGAGCCAAAAGCCCATCCCCCCCACGAGTCCAAAGCGAATCCCGAGAATGTTCAGAAGATGCGGGAGCACTACGATCATTTCCTCAGGAGCAAGGAGCTTCACCTCCACGACCTCTACCGAGAGCTGAGCAAAAAAAAGGACTTCCTGTTGCATGAGCAGCCGGGCCAGAAGACGAACAAAGGCCCCACTGACCTCTATCGACATCTCCTGGAACAAGCTCGCGACTACAAATCGTTCTACAAGGGGCAGAATGACGGCACCACCAGTGAGATGCATCAACGTCTTCTTGAAACATTGAAGCGAGTTCAAGATCAACAAGAGATCCACACCGACCACGAGAAGGACAATCACAAGAAGGATCTCAGCACACTCCATCGACATCTTCTTGAATCGATTGAGCGACAATCTTCCGACTCGAAGAAGACGCATGATTTCTACCGAGGTCTCCTCGAGAAGGTGCACCCGGAGGGAAAGACCCAGGGGAAGGAAAAGGAGAAAGGCAAGAACCTCCTGATGAAGAAGAGGAAACCCGAGGTCATCTAGCACAAAACTCAAAAAAAAACGGGTATCCGAAAAACTCGGATGCCCGTTTTTCTTGAGAAACCTCCCACGGTTTCTTGAGAGCAAGCTCAGAAAGATACACGAGCTCTCCGGCGCTGACATCCGCATCGAGGATTAGGGATCCGGTCAATTACAATGATGCGTCATCCACACCGAAGAGCCCGGTGCTGTCTTTTCGCGTGCAAATTTTGATCTCGCACACGTCAGTCGGATGAACTTACGCAAAGTGCATGCCATCCCCCTTGAGGCCTCTTCATACTCCCAATAAAAGGACGTAGCCTCCTTTCAAGGCCGTTTCACTCGAGACTTCCGAGGGTGCTTCTTTCCCCGAATCGTCACGAAGCGTTACACCCCCCTGCCCGTACCCAGCGCCCAACCTCCCTATCCCCGATCAGGATCAAGGTTTGCTGCAATCGTGAGCTTTCGTAACACCGGCTCCGGTCAGATACACTTTCTTGAGGTGCTCACGGGCCGGACATTTATGTATGGAACTCCCGATTCGGCGGGCTAGAATCAGGGCTTCATTGATCCCCGGAACCGGTCAGCCAGGAGTCTCCATCGTGTCTCGAATCGTGAAGTCCGGCCTCATTCAATGCGGCAATCCTTTGAACGACGAATCCCGCCCCGTCTCCGAGATTCAAGCTGCCGCCTTTTTGAAACACATTCCCCTCATTGAAGAAGCTGGCGCAAAAGGAGTTCAGATCCTTTGCCTCCAGGAGATCTTCAATGGGCCCTACTTTTGCCCGGGGCAAGACGCCAGGTGGTACGACGGTGCCGAAGCCGTTCCCGGCCCCACGACCGAGGCTCTCTCCGAATACGCGAAAAAACATCGGATGGTCATCGTGGTGCCCGTCTATGAGCGCGCTCAAGCGGGGGTCTACTACAACACGGCGGCGGTTCTTGATGCCGACGGATCCTACCTTGGAAAATATCGAAAAAACCATATCCCCCACACCAATGGCTTCTGGGAGAAATTCTTCTTCAAGCCGGGCGATCTTGGTTATCCCGTCTTTCAAACCTCCTATGCGACGATCGGGGTATACATCTGCTACGACCGTCACTTCCCGGAAGGCGCCCGTGCTCTCGGGCTCGCCGGAGCGGAGATCGTCTACAACCCTTCCGCAACGGTCGCCGGCCTTTCCCAGTATCTCTGGAAGCTCGAACAACCGGCTCACGCTGTTGCCAACGGCTACTTCATGGGCTGCGTCAATCGAGTAGGAACCGAAGCCCCCTGGAATCTCGGCCGTTTCTACGGGACAAGCTACTTCGTCGATCCACGCGGCAACATTCTTGCCGAAGCATCTGAAGACCAAGACGAACTCGTGGTGGCTGACCTTGACCTCTCCATGATCGAGGAAGTTCGCCGGACCTGGCAGTTCTATCGAGATCGCCGACCGGAAAGCTACGAGGAACTCACCAACTTCAAGGCCTGAGAAACCTCAAGAACATCAGTCCAGGAGATCGCCATGCGAACCCTCATCAAGAACGGAACAGTAGTCACGGCTATTGACACATATCCAGGAGATGTTCTCGTCGAGGACGAAAAGATCGTCCAGCTCGGAGTGAGCATCGACGTCCCCGCCGACAAGGTGATTGACGCCAAGGACCGACTCGTCGTCCCGGGAGGAATCGACGTCCACACCCATCTTGACATGCCCTTTGGGGGCACACGATCGGTTGACGACTTCGAAACCGGAACCCGAGCAGCGGCCTGCGGCGGAACCACCTGCATCGTCGATTTCGCCATCCAGGATCACGGCCACACGCTTCGGGAAGGCTGGGAAACCTGGATGGGCCGGGCCCAGGACAAAGCCACCATCGATTACGGTTTTCACATGATCCTTCGGGAGTACAACGAATCGATCGGCAAAGAAATGGGCAAGATGGTCGATGAGGGCGTCACGTCCTTCAAACTTTTCATGGCTTATCCCGGCGTCTTCTACATGGACGACGGCTCGATCTTTCGGGCCATGCAACGATCCGGAGAGATCGGAGCCACCATTTGCATGCACGCAGAAAACGGGCTCGTCATTGATGTGCTCATCGAGCAAGCTCTTGCCAAGGGTCACACCAGCCCCAAATATCACGCTCTCACCCGGCCTCCCCAGGCAGAAGCCGAGGCGACTCACCGGGCCATCGCTCTTGCGGAAATGGCGGACGTCCCGGTCTACATCGTGCATTTGAGTTCGGCGGAAGCTTTGCATGAAATCACCACGGCCCGGGACCGAGGGCTTCCCGCGTTCGCCGAAACCTGTCCCCAGTACCTGTTCCTCTCCTACGACAACTATGAAGAGCCAGGGTTCGAAGGGGCAAAGTACGTGATGAGTCCTCCGCTTCGAGATAAAGCCAAGCAAAAGGATCTGTGGCGAGGCCTTGCCGGAAACGACCTTCAGGTCATTTCAACCGACCACTGCCCTTTCTGCTTCGACGAGGGAAAGCAGCTTGGAAAAGACGACTTCAGTCAAATCCCCAACGGAGCTCCGGGAATCGAAAATCGCATGAGCCTGGTCTATGACGGCGGAGTGCGGAAGGGATACATCTCGGTCAACCGGTGGGTGGAGCTCACTTCAACGAGCCCGGCCAAGATCTTCGGCCTCTTTCCGAAGAAGGGAACCATTGCTCCCGGAAGCGATGCGGACATCGTCATCTTCGATCCGGAAGCCAGAACAACGATCTCTGCGTCAACCCATCGAATGAATGTTGACTACAGCGCTTATGAGGGTCGCAAGATCCAGGGGGTCACCGAAACCGTCCTCTCCCGAGGGGATGTCATTCTTGAAAAAGGAAACTTCACCGGACGCCCGGGAAGGGGAAACTATGTCAAACGCGGCACACGATAATCGAACAAGCATGTCATCCGAGGAGGCAAGGAAAAAACACAAGGAGTTCTTGTGGCCTGCCGTTGCCAACTTCTATCAGGAGCCGACCGTTCTTGATCAAGGTAAAGGCCTTTACTTGACGGATGCTGACGGAAACAAATACCTCGACTTCTTCGGAGGGATCCTCACCGTGTCCATCGGACACGGTGATGAACGAGTTACGGCCCCCGTCAAGACTCAGATCGATCGATTGGGTCACGTCTCGAGCCTCTATCCCACCATCCCCACCGTCGAGCTTGCCGAGCGTCTTGCCAGGATCACTCCCGGCCGCCTGCAAAAGAGCATCTTTACGCCGTCCGGAACCGACGCCGACGACACCGCCGTGATCCTGTCTCAGGTGTACACAGGAGCGCTCGAAGTCATCGCACTTCGTCACGGTTACTCGGGAAGGAGCATGCTTGCTCAATCCATCACCGGTCAAGCGGCCTGGCGATCCATCCCTTCTCAGGTGGCATCGATCAAACACGCCATGTCACCCTATTGCTACCGGTGCCCCCTTGGTCTCGAGTATCCCAGCTGCGACGTCAAATGCGCCCGGGACATCGAAGACATCATTCAAACCACCACCGTGGGTCAAATAGCCGGCTTCATCGCCGAGCCGATCCAGGGAGTCGGCGGGTTCATCACGCCTCCCAAGGAATACTTCGAAATCGCGGTTGAGATCATTCGAAAATACAAGGGAGTGTTCATCTGTGATGAAGTTCAAACCGGGTTTGGCCGCACCGGAGGCAAGATGTTCGGGATCGAGCACTATAATGTCGAA
>JAJDCM010000335.1 GCA_029260825.1 Planctomycetota bacterium
TTCAGGCTCTTGGCGTTGGTAGCACCGCTACTGTTATCGTCTCTTATGGTGCGGGCGCTCTCGATCGTTGTGGTACCTACACGATCGACGCTACCCATGACGCTGTGAATCTTGAGTCACAGAGCATGATGGGTGGTTCGGCCTTTGGTGACGTGGATGGTGGCAACGACAGCACCAGTGATAACTCGACCCTTGAACTTGCTTTTGGAACTTTCGCGACTCTCGTGGAAGCACCTTCGATCATCATCGAAGACGCGAGCACGGAAAAGGTTCGACTCAATATCGACTACGTGGGCCTTGGCCCGGGTGGCGACTCACACGATGTACGTCTGGTGATCGATCTCACCGACAATGCTGGAGTTCCCGTTTACCTCAGCGTGCACACCGTGAGTCGAAACGGAGTGCGTTCCTCTGGTATGAGAAACGTGACGGTGAGATTCTTTGTTGACTCGCTCTTCCCGCCGCCGGCACCAGGTGCCACCTTCAAAGTGAGGGCAAGGCTTCGGGATGTTAACTCGAGCGAAGATTGCATCGAGGCTCTGACTCCCAACACGACCACGATCCAGTAGTTTGAGGAGAGGGTGTAAGCTCGACCTTTGAGCAAACACACATTTTTGAGCCCACGGGCGCCGGCGAAATCCGGAGTCCGTGGGCTTTTTTCATGGGGGTGCCTCGGTTATAAATGCAGATGTTCTGTTGTTTGAGTGGGCGGCGCCCTGTTTTGGATCTGGAGACTTCCTGATGGTGATCGGAAATTTGTCGAGCCGGCGATGGGTTCCCATGGCGCTAGGACTCGGATTGGTTCTCACTCTTGGGTCTACCCTCGTCGCGTCCGATTGGCCCCAGCTGAGGGGGCAAAATCGGGACGGAGTGTCGGGTGAGGCGAATCTTGCTGACTCCTGGCCCGAAGCGGGTTTGCCCCTCCTTTTCAAGGCGGCGATCGGAAGAGGTTTTTCCGAAGTTTCGGCATCGGAAGGCCGCCTCTATACCCAGTATTCGGAGGGGGAGTCAGAAGAGGCTTCGGAGTTTGCGGGTTGCTTTGACGCTCTCACCGGAAAGAAGATCTGGGCGGTTCGCCTTGGGCGTGAGTTTGTGGATGAGTTTGGAAACGGCCCGCGCTCGACTCCGACCCTTGACGGGGATCTGGGATATTTTCTCGGCTCTTATGGCCATTTGATGGCGCTTTCCAGAAGCGATGGATCGGTCAAGTGGGCGGTCGAGCTTTCGGAAGCATTTGGCAGCAAGACACCGCGCTGGGGGTTTTCTACTTCTCCTCTCATCGATGGGGATCAGCTCGTTCTGGAGCTGGGGGGAGGTGAGGGAAAGGGCTTTGGTGCGTTTGAAAAGAGGACGGGAAAGCTTTTGTGGAAATCTCAGGATGCACCGCCAAGCTACTGTTCACCCCTCATGATCGAACCTTTCGGCGTGAAGCAATATGTTTTTGTGGTGGGGAGCAAAGTGATCTCCATCACTCCGGGAGGCAAGGAACTCTGGTCCTTCCCCTGGCAAGAAAACACCATGACCATCGCTGTGCCGGTCTTCCTTCCACCAGATCGAATCTTTGTATCTGCCTCCGGAGATGGAGGGGCCATGGTGATCAAGCTTTCCCAGGTAGCCGGTCTCCTTGATGTCCAGACGGTCTGGAAGAACCGAAGCATCAAGAATCACTTCAGCTCATCCGTGATCCACGAGGGATTCCTGTATGGCTTTGATAATGCCACCCTTCGATGTATTGATTTGAGCTCGGGAAAGCGAATCTGGGCAAAGCGAGGATTCGGGAAGGGGGCTCTTATTCTTGCCGACGACAAGCTCTATATCCTGAGTGATCAAGGGCGACTTGCGCTGGCCAAAGCGTCGAAGGATGGATATATCGAGCTATCGAGTTTCGATGGGTTGGAAGGAAAATGCTGGACGGCGCCCACCTTGTCGGAGGGGCGTCTTTATCTCCGAAATCACGAGGCGCTTGTCGCCTACGATCTGGGAACGGGGGAATAGGTGCATGATTGGGTTGTCCAAACGATTCGTGACTTGTGGTGTTCTTGCGGCGTGCATTTTTCTTGGGGGGTCGGTTCAGGCGCAGGATGTAGAAGAAGTGATTGCCCGGCATGTTGAGGCAAAGGGAGGAGCTTCTGCCTGGGAGGCGGTGACATCCATGCGGATCACCGGAAGCTATACAGCCTTCAGTATTCCCAAGCCCTTCACGCTGATTCGGAAGCGACCCTGTGCCTACTATTTTGATCACTACCAGGGAGAGAAGAGAGTTGTCGTCCACTTTGACGGGAAAACCGCCCACTGGCTCAACCCCTGGCAGGGGTTTGACTGGCCGGTCAAGCCGCCCCGGGAAGAGCTAGCTGTTCTGATCCAGGACGGGAGTCTTGGAACACCGTTTCTGGACTACCCGGGGAATGGGGCAAGGGTTGAATTCCTCGGGCAGACCGATCTTGATGGGGAAGATGCTCTGCAGCTGCGACTCACACGGAAAGAAGGCATCGTTGAGATGTGGTACCTCGACGCGAACACTTCTCTGGAAATTGCCCGGTTTTCCAAGGGGGCGGACTTTGGTCGGGAGGTGGAGATGACAACCTTCTTTTCCGATTTCCGGAAAGTGGAGGGGCTGATGATTCCTCATCTGGTGGAGAGTGAGTTTCATACTCGTGACCGCATGATGCGGGTCGACAAAGTGGAAATAAACGTACCGGTTGAGGAAGAGATTTTTCAACGCCCCCCGGTCGTGGGCATGACGGCGATTGGCTTCATGAGGGGGCATTGGGATGTCGCTGTTGAAGAGCGCTCTTCTCCTCGGGAAGAATGGAAAGAGTCGAAAGCGGCTGCCGTCATCGAATCTCTCGTCGGAGGAGCCCTGCTGATTGAACGCTTGAAGACCCAATCCGGGGACGAAGTCGTCCGGAGCTGGTCTTATGATCGATTCAAGAAGAACTACCGGGTTACACAACTTGATGATGTGACCACCCATCTCAACGTTCTTGAGGGCAAGATCGAAGACTCAGCGTTGATCGTTTCTACTCAAAAGACAGGGACGGCCGCTCGGTTGTTCGGTCAGACGGTTCAAGAGCGAATCACCATGACTCGAGTCGATGCAAAGGGCTTTGGATTGGTTCGAGAAAGATCTTTCGATGACGGTGCCAGCTGGTTTCCAGACCTGCACCTGGACTACGTGAAAAGAAAGTGAATTCTCCCAGACTGGCAATTCTTCTGGTGATCCTGGTTGCGGGGTGTTCGAATTCAAATTCCCCTCCTGAAGAAGTCTATGTCCCGGCGCCGAAAGATAGTCTGACCTATTCCCGGGACATCGCCCCGATCCTCTATGAGAATTGCTCGATCTGTCACCGGCCAGGAGAGGCGGCTCCCTTCAGCCTTCTCTCTTACCGGGACGCCAGAAGACGTGCGAGACAGATCGCGGAGGTAACGAACTCCCGCTACATGCCTCCCTGGCTTCCCGAGTCCGAGCCTCATGAGTTCCAGGGGCAGCGAACCCTGACGGTGCAGCAGATTGGCGTTCTTGCTCAATGGGCGAGCGAGGGGGCCAAAGAGGGCGACTCCGCTGATTTGCCCGTTCTTCCCGAATGGACTCCAGGATGGCAGCTAGGGGAGCCCGATCTTGTCATCGAGATGGCGAAAGCGTACACGGTTCCTGCGGAGGGAGGAGACGTTTTCAGGAACTTCGTGATACCGATCCCGGTTGCTGAACGTCATTTCGTACGGACGGTGGAGCTTCGTCCCGACAACCCAAGGGTCGTTCACCATGCGGTCATGGCGATCGACGAATCCCGTTCCTCTCGTCGCATGGAGGAGAGGGATCCGGATCCTCAGCCAGGGTTCGGGGGAATGTCGGTGAGTGAGGCTCACAGTCCAGACGGCTTCTTTCTGGGATGGACGCCGGGAAAGCTTCCCGATGACGGAGACGAGGGGCTCGCCTGGCTTCTTGAACCGGGAACAGATTTTGTGCTCAACATGCACATGCCAACGACGGGGAAGGAGGAGATGATCAAGGCAAAGATCGGTTTCCACTTCACCAATGAGCCCCCGACTCGGTTTGCCACCTTGCTGAGGCTAGGCACTTCCTCCATTGATATTTCCGCCGGTGAGTCCAGTTACGAGGTCTTGGATTCCTACGTGCTGCCGATCGATGTGGAGGTTGCTTCGGTTTACCCTCACGCCCATTATCTTGCAAGGACGATGGAGGCTCATGCCGAACTCCCCGATGGAACACGCAAGCGCCTTCTCAAGATCAACGACTGGGACTTTAACTGGCAGGATGAGTATCGGTATAGCCGTCCCCTTTTGCTTCCCCGCGGGACAAAGCTGACCATGAAGTATGTCTACGACAATTCTTCCGACAATGTCCGCAACCCGAATCATCCTCCTCTTCGGATTCGATATGGACCCCAGTCCAGTGATGAGATGGGAGATCTGTGGATTCGGGTGCTACCTCGAACCGAGCAGGAT
>JAJDCM010000336.1 GCA_029260825.1 Planctomycetota bacterium
CATCTCTTCGGTGACTTCGATCGCGGGCGGCCTAGCTTGAGTCGCGACATCTTTCGACGCGGTGAGGGTTCGCTCGAGAATCTCCTCCATACGAACCCTCTCCCCCGCAAAGCGTGCATCCGAGCTCAAGTCACTCTGCTCCGACGGGTCTTTCCTGACATCGAAGAGTCCGATCATCTCACCGTCTGCGTAACGGATCAGCTTGTAGTCACCATCGAGCAAACTGTGCTTGAGCCGTCCTCGAAATTGTGTCGCGCTGATGATCGGTTTCGGATCCCGTGGTTCCCCGCGAATCGGACCAAGAAGGCTTGACCCCGCCAGTTTCGTCCCGTCGAAATCCTGATCGAGGAGCTCGATCAGGGTCGGGAAGATGTCCAGCGGCATGACCGGCTGCTCGATCCTTCCTCCGGACTTTCCCGGAAGATAGACAATGAGTGGGACTCGCAGTAGCTCGTTGTAAAGAGTTCCGCCGTGCCAGTAACCACCGTGATCCAGGAACTCCTCGCCGTGATCGGCGGTGATCACGACGATCGTATTGTCTAGCTTGCCATTCTCTTTTAATCGGTCAAGAAAGCGACCGATATGATGGTCGAGATAACGGATCTCCCCGTCGTAGTTTTCCTTCATCTCGGCGAGCTCAGGCGCCATCAGCCTCACGACCTCGTTCTGTTGGTCTTCAAACTTGATCCTATCCTCGTCTACTACAATCGGAAAGTAGTCGTTCAGTCTTCGGAACGCAGAATCCTTCGGGGTCGTACTGAAGTCGGGGTGATATTCATACTCATCATGCGGGTCGTTGCTGTGAATCAAGAGGAAGAACGGTTCATCGCCCCGTGTTTCCAAGAACTCGATTGCATGGTTGTAGACATCTTTCGCCCAACCGTTCGGATGGTAAGTTACCTCATCAAAGTTCTGATCAACGCCAAACTTGTAATGGGGGTTTGTCAGGATTCCAACGGTTTCGTAGTTTCGATTCCTCATGAACTCCTGGATGGTCAGGAAATTTGGCCCCAGGATATGATCCCGACTCTCCGAAGTAATGCCGTGGTCGAGGGGCGTTCGCGAAGTGAGAATAGAAGCAACCGATGGACGTGTCCAGGATGACGATGAGTAGGCCGCCTCGAAGAGATAAGATCCGGCGGCAAACTTGTCGATCACCGGGGAGACGTCCTTGTCATGACCGTAGCATCCCAGGTGATCCGCCCGCAGGGTATCGATCACGATCAGGACAATGTTCGGGGACTTGGGCTTCTTTCGATTGTCAACGTACGCAACCAATAACGAAAACAAAGTGATCGAAAAAATGCCCAGTGCGACGCCGGTCCGAAATGGGATCCTGGAAAGGAGCAAACCGGGCCAGGAACGATTCGGATGGACTCGCAAGAGAACAAAAAGTCCTCCCGCAAAGAGCGACACCACCATTGCTGAGATCGCGAGATTGCCGGCAATCGATGACGTCACGATCTCATGAGCCTTGTCCAGAGCAAGGTTGTACATTCCCTGCCTCAGATAGTTCTCTTCGGCGATCGACAAAAGAGCCGGAGCTGCGCTCAACGCCAGAGCAAGGGAGAAGACGATACCCGCAGAGCCTAGCAAGATTGTTGATAGCCGTGTTGGTTTCATGGGAGTAATCATCATTATGTTCTCAAGGGCATGAAGAGTTTTTATGTTGCTGGCTTGTTACCGGGAAAAGATCGTTCGAAGAAAACCCGCCCGCGATATTGGAGAGGGCGATTCTTGCTCCTTCTGATGTTTCGTCATGGGTTGGTATTCAATCCATTGAATTCTGTCGCGTCGAAGATCATTCTCTTCGAGCCAGGCAACGAGTTGTTCTTCCAGGTACTCTCGCGTGATCGGTAGGCCGTCAGAGTTGGGGTAACCGAGGGTCGGATAGAGCGGGATGCGGTATTGGGCCGGACGGTTGCCATAACGGCCGTTGATCGTTGGCTTCCCTGTGGCAAGCCCTGCCCAGCTCGCGTCCTCAGCCATCCAGGCACCGTCGGGATCGACACCCACAAGGAAGAACGCCTCGCAGTCTGGATCGACGAGATCGACGACGCCAGCCATGTGTGCTCGAACCTGGTGTTTGTCCCTGCAGCCCATGAAGCTTACGGACTCACCGACGACCAGAATCAAGACGGGCAACGTAAGGATCCATCGTTTTCGGGTCAGGAATCGTTCACATGCCAGGGTGAAACCCACCGCGATCAGCGGCAACAACACGATTGTGGCGCGATCGAGGGCGCGTAAACCGTTGGCTCCGGGAACAACCGAGTAGATCATGCGCCAGGGACTGAACGTGCCGTACCGGGTAGCGATGAGAGCGAATCCAAGGGTTGCTGCACTGAGCACTCGTACCGAGGTGCGCTCGCGGTATCGAAACAGCCCGATTGACGCGACCACGATCGCGATGAGCCCGGCGCCTTTATTGTACAGTCGTCCCGTATACTCGCTGCCCGCCAGCACCGATCCGTAGAGCCAATGGGCCGACCCGAGCAGGAACCACGACCCAGGACGCGGTACCATTTTTTCATGATAATTGCGATACCCGAGCTCGTTCGCGGTGAGAAGGTAGTGAGAGAGCAGTGGTGCGAGAAGAAGCAGGGCGCCAGTGGCGCAACCCGCCCACCATCTCCAGTGTCTTCGCAAGTTGCTGAGGAGAGCTCGGCGTGCGCTGGCAACAGGAAGTGAGACAAGCAGCCCGATCGAGCACAAGAGACCGAAGAAGAAGAACGAGTAAACGGCTCCCCAGGCCTGTGCTACAGCGCAAGAAAAAAAGAGCGCGATCCAACGGCGCGGTGGTGTGCGGGTTGTTTCGGGATCTCTCACTTCGAGAGCGCGGAGGAGTGCCAAGATCCCAAGGAGCACGTAAAACATCGGGAACATCTGGGGGTGCGAGATGAAACGGACGGAGCTGATGGCTAGCAGCACCGCGCCGAACGTAGATGGAATCGGACCCGCCCGAACTCCGAATCTCATCAGCGCGAAAGCGGCGGCAAAGTTCAGGGCGTAGACGGTCAGAATCCAGAGCTGAAATGACGTATCGACCGCTATGCCAAAGGCTCTCCAGAGCCAGTACATGGGACCGAAGCCCAGCATGAAGTCGGTGTAGGAGCTGATATTCTCCTGAGGATAGAAGATCGGTGGATTCCAGAAACTCTCGTGCTGCGGGGCTCCGCGCAATGATCGATAGCCATGCTCGAGGGTATAGTTCACAAGTCGCGAGTCCCCGAGGCCTCCGTGGGTGTAGCGGAGCCCGGAGAAGATCACCGAATTGAACTGGACCGAGACGGCGATGGTGCAGACCATGATCGGAAGCAACCAGATCATCCGCGGGAAACGGTCGGCCTTTTCGGTCTTTGAATTCTCAGCCATGATTTTTCTCGTGAACGTTATTCGCAAATGTAGCCGAGGCGGCGGAGGGCATCGGCGGCCTCGGCCGAGATGTCGTCGCTCACTCCGAATCCGCCCGTGATGGCCTGCTTGGCAATCATGGTGAGGATCTGGTCGCGGAGGCGGCGCGCGATGTCGGGGTGCTTGGCGATCACGTTTTGTGTCTCGCTGGAATCCACCCGCATGTCATAAAGGACGTCTTCATTCTCTGGTGCGTGAAGGTATTTCCACTCGGTTGTGATCAAGGCAAATCGCTTTCCCGGACCCCATTTCTCTACTCTCTCAACGAACGTTCGCTGTGCGAATACGTGGTCCCGCTTCTTGCCTTCCAGAAGGTCGATTCCACGGAATCCGTGGGCCGGCTCCTCAACCGGGAGATCGAGAGCCGAGAGAAGAGTGGGAACGACGTCGACGAGAGAAACGAGATCGGAGCGCCGTTGCGGGTTCACACCGGCTTCGAGGGGCATCTTCATCAAAAGCGGGACGAAGAGCTGCTCGTTGTAGATCCGGCCGTGATGAGACCAGCCGTGCTGCATCAGGCCCTCGCCGTGGTCTCCGGCGACGACCACCGCCGCGTGGTCGTAGAGGTCAATTTCGCGAAGTCGATCGAAGAGCCGGCCGATCTCCGTGTCGAGAAACGCGATCTCGCCGTCGTAGCGGTCGTGGAGGTCGAGGTTCTTCGGATCGGTGGCTTCGTCGATGCCCCGCTTTTCAAGAATCTGGATGAGCTGGTCGTCCGCCTCGAAGCGCTCATCGAACGGTGGCGGGGGGGCGTAGGGTAAGTGCGGGTCGAAGTAGTGCACCCAGAGAAAGAGCGGCCGCGAAGAGCCCCTTGATTGTCGATCTTCGAGCCATCCCAGCGCCTTGTTGGTGGCCCAGTCGGCCGGCAACTCGGCAGTGCCGTCGGGAGGCTCGTGGTAGTAATCGAATCCAGCGTTGATACCGGTGCGTTCCCGGAGAGGAGTCGCACTGACGAACGCCACCGTCTCGTAGCCCAGATCGTCGAGCATCTCGGCGAAGAACTGGATGTCCGAGGCGGAGGAATCCTCGATGCGCATCCCGTTGGTGACGATTCCTGTCTCCATGGGATATTTCGAAGTGAACAGGGACACGTGCGCCGGTAGGGTGGTGGCGATGGGGGTGGTCGCTCTCTCGAAGAGAATTGCGTCCTTGGAGAACTGATCGAGGCACGGGGATGTGTCGCGGTAGTATCCGTAGCACCCTAGATGGTCCGCTCGGGTCGTGTCGACTGTGATCATGATGATCGACGGGTAGTGAACCGCAGAGGGCATCATGCAGCACGCACCGACGCCAGCAAGGATCGAGGCGACGGAGAATCCGAATATCATTGAGGTTTTTCTCACTATGATATGTCGGACTTCGGCGGCAACAGGTGAAGGAAAAATCCCGGGGTATCCAAAACCCTTCCGGAGGAGCTCGGTGGCTTCAGCTTGTCTTCTTCGGGATTTACGCTGGCAGGACACGAGAATCTCAATCGAATGAGTCCTGGAACTCAGGCAATATCCGGCAATACTTATGCTGGGTTTTTGGGCTCCCAGAGTTCGATTTTGTTGCCTTCGGGATCGTACACCCAGGCAAAATTGCCGTACGACTCGTTCATGCGTTCCTCGTCAATTCGAACTCCGGCGGTCTGCAGGCTTGAAACCGCGGTCTCGATGTCGTCCACTCTGAAATTGAACATGCACGGTTGATCGTCTCGACCGAAGTAATTGGTGTCGGATGGAAACGGCGAGAACACGGTTGGGCCCGCTTCCTGCATCCACGGGGGACCATCAGCGACCATCGAAATACCGAAGTTTTTCTTGTACCAGAGGGCCAAAGCGTCAGGATCTTTGGACCTGAAAAATACCCCGCCAAGCCCCGAGATTTTTACAATAGGCGCATCGTTTGCCATGTTTTCTTTCCTCTCCTGAATTTCGTTTCGACCAAAGCTCATGTGCAGGGAAGCGGACAACTCTTCGAAAGCCTCGTCAAGCTCGAATCCAATGATATCCAATCCGTGATCTCGAACCCACATTCTTTACAACGAGAAGGAACGAAAGAGAAGGACGAAGGAGCTCCCCGACCCCCTCCATAGCCGGGATCAGAATGATTTGGTACAGAAGGGAAATGGATTCGGAACGATTCGTCCGCGTACAACAGATCTTTCAGGTGGCCTTGGACCTTGAGGGGGCCGCTCTTGAGGCACACCTCGCGGCATCATGCGGGGACGACCAGGAGCTTCGGAAGCGAGTCGAGGCTCTCCTGGGTTTTCACGAAAGAGATAACGGGCTCTTTGCGGAAACCGCCCTTGGCAAGAATCGTGAGGAAATAGAAAAAGTCCTCGATCAAAAAGATGAGAGCCCAGCAGGTCCTGGCGAGGAGATCGACAACTCTTTCACACCGGAACGGATCGGCCCCTATCAAATCAAAGGTCAGATCGGGCTGGGCGGAATGGGAATCGTCTTCGAAGCAACCCAGAATGCCCCGAAGCGAAGAGTCGCTCTCAAGATCCTTCATCCGTATGCGGTAACGGAAGAAATTCGTCGTCGATTTCTCCAGGAAGCCGAGCTTCTGGGGCGACTCCAACATCCAAATATCGCCCAGATTTTCGAATCAGGTACCTACGACATCGGGCGAGGTGACCAGCCTTTCTTCGCCATGGAGTTCGTCGACGGTATCGATTTGAGAACCTTCTGCGCCCGAAAAGCCCTGTCCGTGAACGAACGGCTCCGACTTCTCGCGAAGATCTGTGACGCGGTCCACCATGCCCACGAGCGGGGGATTATTCACCGGGACTTGAAGCCGGAAAACGTTCTCATCGATGAGTCGGGCGAACCAAAGATCCTGGACTTTGGCGTGGCGCGGGCATTTGGCAGTAACACGATCCTCGCAACCATGGTCACCTCTCAGGGCGAGATTCTAGGGACTCTTGGGTACATGGCGCCCGAGCAGCTCCAGGGGAATCCTGACGCGATCGCTCCCCAAACGGACATCTACGCTCTTGGGATTCTGGCCTTTGAGCTGGTCTGTGGCCGCCTTCCCCATGATGTCTCGGGACTTCCGATCTCGGTGGCGATTCGGACGATCTCGGAAGATGATGCTCCCCGCCCGAGCGACGTCGACCGGAGATTCCGGGGTGACATCGACAAGATCCTGGGCAAAGCCGTCGACAAAGTTCCAGCAAGACGCTATCCGTCCGCCGCCGCCCTCGCGGCAGATCTACGTCGTCATCTCGAACATCGCCCGGTAACCGCTCAGGCCCCGAGCCTTGTTTATCGGGTCAGAAAGTACGTGGCTCGTCGAAAAGCGATTGTGTTCGGCATCACCGGCACGATTGTGACTCTATTGATCGGAATCATTGTAGCCGTCACGTTCTGGGTCAGGTCAGAGCGAACCCAGGTCGAGCTTCGAAAGAACCTCTATGCATCCGAGATGAGTCAGGCCGGTGATGCGGCGGAAACGATGGGGGGGCAGGCGCGGGTGCGCGATCTTCTTTCGGCCTGGATTCCAGCGGAAGGGGAATCCGACCTTCGAGGTTGGGAGTGGTACCTCCTGAGCGGCATTTCCTCCCCCGAACAGAGGGTTCTAGCAATACCGGGGCGACCCGATCGTGTTTCCTTTCTGTCGTCCGGTCAAATTGCGGTTGGCGCCAGTGATGGAATCTATGTCTGGAAAGGCGATGAGTCCTCAGTGCCAGCCCTATATTTCCAGGAGCCCAGGATGATCGTCACCGCCGTGACCCAACCGCCAGATTGGGATGAGCTGCAGGTCACATCGTTGGAGGCAAAGCGTGAAGAATCATCCGAGGATGTTGTTTGGGATCTAGCGCCAGCAACTCTTGACCTTGCGAATGATGCCTGGAAAAGATGCGCGAGTTTCGGCGTGCTTTCTCCGGATGAGAGATTCTACGCCGTCGCGAATAAGGAGGAGCAGACGGTCCATGTTTTCGACATGCAGTCCGGAGACGTCATCAAGAAACTGCCGAATCACGATGCTTCTCAGATCATTTCGTTTGATCCCAACGGTCGTTACCTCACCACTGCCGGAGAATACAGCGAACATATCGAAGTCTGGAGCCTGCCAACCTTGGAGCATCTGAGGACTTTATCGGGTCATCGGACGGTCGTCACTTCCGTTTCCTGGTCACCGGATGGAGAACGCCTTGCTTCGTCTTCTGCCGATGAAACGGTGCGCGTTTGGGATCTTACATCAAGATCCGAGCCCCTTTCGTTTTGTGGCCACGAGGCGTTCGTCTCCTCGGTGGAATTCAGCCCCGACGGGGAGAAGATTGCCTCCGGAAGTTGGGACAGAACGGTGAGAACCTGGGATGCTAGAACCGGCGCTCCCCGCAGAATCTTTCGCGGTCACGAATCCAGGGTCGTCGACGTTGCCTGGCATCCGGAATCCCAGCTAGTAGCTTCGGTTGGGGATGGGGATCGGACTGTGCGGGTCTGGGACACGAACGCGCCACCCAGTGTCCAGGAGTTCGTCGTTGTTGGGGGTAATCCGTCACCGGTTTGGAGACCAACAATCTTCTGGAGTGTGGATGACACTAGATGTCGGATATCCCACGAAGAAAC